>NZ_JBHWVO010000001.1:0-89754 GCF_042736635.1 Streptomyces sp. NPDC060035 | reverse complement strand
TTTTTCTTATTTTTTTTACAAAAATCATATTTTTTCTGTCTTGCGCGGGGGGGCGCCCGAACAGGGCGCCCGCCGACGGAGACCCCAGCACAGCAGAGGACCAACTGCACGAAGGGGAAGCCATGACAGCGACGACCGACGGAAGCACCGGGGCCGCGAACCTCCGCGCAGCCTCGGCCAGCGAACCGACCGAAACAACCACCGCCGCGGACGACGCTCTCGCCGCCGCGCGGCGGGCCGCGGAACGCTCGGTGGAGCACCTCCTCGGCAGGCAGGACGAGCAGGGCTGGTGGAAGGGGGACCTCGCCACCAACGTCACGATGGACGCCGAGGACCTGCTGCTCCGTCAGTTCCTGGGGATCCAGGACCCGGCCACGGTGCAGGCGGCAGCCCGCTTCATCCGCGGCGAACAGCTCGGCGACGGTACCTGGGCCACGTTCCACGGCGGACCCAGCGACCTCTCGGCCACCATCGAGGGGTATGTCGCACTCAGGCTCGCCGGAGACCGGCCCGACGACCCGCACATGATCCGGGCGGCACGCTTCGTCCGGGACCAGGGCGGAATCGCGGCAGCCCGGGTCTTCACCCGGATCTGGCTGGCTCTCTTCGGCTGGTGGAAGTGGGACGACCTTCCGGAGCTCCCGCCCGAGCTGATGTTCTTCCCGAAGTGGGTCCCGCTCAACATCTACGATTTCGGCTGCTGGGCCCGCCAGACCATCGTCCCGCTCACCATCGTCTCCGCGAAGCGTCCGGTACGTCCGGCCCCGTTCGCCCTCGACGAGCTGCACACCGACCCGGCGCGTCCGAACCGGCCGGGCCGCATGGCGTCGGTGGCCAGTTGGGACGGTGTCTTCCAACGGCTCGACAAGGCGCTGCACGCCTACCACAAGGTCGCCCCGCGCGGACTGCGCCGCATCGCCATGAACGCCGCGGCCCGCTGGATCATCGAGCGCCAGGAGAACGACGGCTGCTGGGGCGGCATCCAGCCGCCCGCCGTGTACTCCGTCATCGCCCTGCATCTGCTGGGCTACGACCTCGATCACCCGGTGATGAGGGCCGGGCTGGCCTCGCTCGACCGGTTCACCGTGTGGCGCGAGGACGGCGCCCGCATGATCGAGGCCTGCCAGTCCCCGGTCTGGGACACCTGTCTCGCCACCATCGCGCTCGCCGACGCCGGGTTGCCTCCCGACCACCCGGCGCTCGTGAAGGCCGCCGACTGGATGCTCGGCGAGGAGATCGTACGACCCGGCGACTGGTCCGTACGCAAACCCGAACTCGCCCCGGGTGGATGGGCGTTCGAGTTCCACAACGACAACTACCCCGACATCGACGACACCGCCGAGGTCGTTCTGGCGCTACGCCGTGTCCGCCACCCGGACCCCGCCAGGCTCGAGGGCGCCATCGAGCGCGGGGTGCGCTGGAGCCTCGGCATGCAGTCCCGCAACGGAGCCTGGGGCGCCTTCGACGCGGACAACACAAGCCCCTTCCCGAACCGGCTGCCGTTCTGCGACTTCGGTGAGGTCATCGACCCGCCGTCCGCCGATGTCACCGGACACGTGGTGGAGATGCTCGCCATCGAGGGCCGCTCCGACCATCCCCGTACCCGCCGCGGTATCGAGTGGCTGCTCGCCGAACAGGAGGCGAGCGGGGCGTGGTTCGGCCGGTGGGGCGTCAACTACATCTACGGGACCGGGTCCGTGGTGCCCGCGCTCGTCGCCGCCGGGCTGCCGGCCGCCCATCCATCGGTCCGCCGGTCCGTCGGGTGGCTGGAGTCCGTCCAGAACGACGACGGCGGCTGGGGCGAGGATCTGCGCTCCTACCAGGAGGAGAAGTGGATCGGCCACGGTGCGTCCACCGCCTCCCAGACGGCCTGGGCGCTCCTCGCACTCCTCGCCGCCGGGGAGCGCGACGGCAGGGCCGTGGAGCGCGGCATCACCTGGCTGGCCGAGACCCAGCAGGCGGACGGCTCGTGGGACGAGCCGTACTTCACCGGGACCGGTTTCCCCTGGGACTTCTCCATCAACTACCACCTCTACCGGCAGGTCTTCCCCCTCACCGCACTCGGGCGGTACGTGTACGGAGACCCGTTCGTGAACGGCACCACCCGTAGCACCGATACCGGTAAGGAGGCCTGATGGGTGATGCCCAGGGGCCGCCCGCCACGGTCACGCCGTTGCTGATCGCCTGCGCACTGGGCATCGAGCACCTCGCCCTGCGCAGCGGCCGGGCCGGCGGTGGTGCCGGCCCGGTGACCGTCATCAGGACCGGAATGGGCCCCAGGGCCGCCGAGAGCGCCGTCATGCGTGCGCTGGGCCGGGACGGAGCCGGAAGCGCCGCGGTCATCGCCTCCGGCTTCTGTGCCGGCCTGGCGCCCGGCATGCACCCCGGGGACCTCGTGGTGGCCGAGGAGACCAGGGACTCCGGTGGCGCGACGCCCTGCACGGGCACCGGTCTGCTGATCGATGCGCTGGCCAGGGCGGTGCCGGGACGCAAGGTCCACACCGGCCCGCTGACCGGCTCCGGCCATGTCGTCCGGGGACCGGAGCGCGCCGCCCTGCGGGCGACCGGCGCCCTCGCGGTGGACATGGAATCCGCCGCCACACTCCGCACCGCTGTACGGAACGGGCCACGCCCGGTTGCGGCCGTACGGGTGGTCGTGGACGCTCCAGAGCATGAGCTCGTCCGCATTGGCACAGTGCGCGGTGGAATATCAGCTTTCCGCGTTCTTCGTGCTGTCCTGCCGGCTTTCCACGAATGGCACCGATCTTTGCTGCTCCCCAGGAGGTGAGCCCAGATGGCCATGCCGCTCCGTCAGTCCATCAAGGTTGCGACGTATCTCATCGAACAGAAGATCCGCAAGCGGGACAAATTTCCGCTGATTGTCGAGCTGGAGCCCTTGTTCGCCTGCAATCTGGCATGCGAGGGCTGTGGCAAGATCCAGCACCCGGCCGGGGTGCTCAAGCAGCGGATGCCCGTCGCCCAGGCGGTCGGGGCGGTGCTCGAATCAGGTGCCCCGATGGTGTCCATCGCCGGTGGCGAGCCGCTGATGCACCCTCAGATCGACGAGATCGTGCGTCAGTTGGTGGCGAAGAAGAAGTACGTCTTCCTCTGCACCAACGCCATGCTGATGCGTAAGAAGCTCGAGAAGTTCACGCCGTCGCCGTACTTCGCCTTCGCCGTGCACATCGACGGACTGCGAGAGCGGCACGACGAGTCGGTCGCCAAGGAAGGCGTGTTCGACGAGGCGGTGGCGGCGATGAAGGAAGCCAAGCGGCGCGGATTCCGGGTCACCACCAACTCCACCTTCTTCAACACCGACACCCCTCAGACCGTCATCGAGGTCCTCAACTACCTCAATGACGAACTGAAGGTCGACGAGATGATGATCTCGCCCGCCTACGCCTATGAGAAGGCGCCCGACCAGGAGCACTTTCTGGGCGTCGAACAGACCCGCGAGCTCTTCAAGAAGTCCTTCGCGGGTGGCAACCGGAGCCGCTGGAGGCTGAACCACTCGCCGCTCTTCCTGGACTTCCTGGAGGGCAAGGCGGACTTCCCGTGCACGGCCTGGGCCATTCCCAACTACTCGCTCTTCGGATGGCAGCGGCCCTGCTATCTGATGAGCGACGGGTATGTGCCGACGTACCGGGAACTCATCGAGGACACCGACTGGGACAAGTACGGCCGGGGCAAGGACCCGCGATGCGCCAACTGCATGGCGCACTGCGGCTACGAACCCACCGCCGTTCTCGCCACGATGGGGTCGCTGAAGGAATCCCTGCGTGCGATGCGGGAGACCGTCGGCGGGAACCGATGACGTCATGACCGCTGGAGGGCCAGTCGAACTGGGTCTCCCCGAGCTGCCGGCCCGGCCGCTCGCGGTGCGCCGCCTTCGCGGCGCATCCGGGCCGGGCCGGTGGTGATCGCGGATATTCATCTCCAGCCCACGTACGTGTTCGCGGCGTTCGATGCCGGGTGTGCGGGACCGGAGGGGCATGGAGGTTCCGCTGCGGCTCGCGGTGACGTGTAGTGAACAGTCCCGGCGAGGCGCGTGAGGCAGGAGTTCCCTCAGGGGCTCCGGCCGTGACAGTGAGCCGAAACAGGACCAGAGAGGGGGCCGAGCACGACGATGCTGGAATCCATCAAGGGGCCGCAGGATCTCAAGGACCTGGGCGGACCGGAGCTCGACGAACTCGCCGCTGACATCAGGACGTTCCTGGTAGGGGCCGTCACGAGAACGGGCGGCCATCTGGGGCCCAACCTGGGGGTGGTCGAGCTCTCCATCGCCCTGCACCGGGCCTTCGACTCACCTGTCGACCGCATCCTGTGGGACACCGGGCACCAGAGTTACGTGCACAAGCTCCTGACCGGGCGTCAGGACTTCTCCGCGCTGCGGAGCAAGGGCGGCCTGTCCGGCTACCCCTCCCGAGAGGAGTCCGCGCACGATGTCATCGAGAACTCCCACGCCTCCACCGTGCTTGGCTGGGCCGACGGGCTCGCCAAGGCCAACGAGGTGCTGGGCCGCCCCCACCATGTCGTAGCGGTCGTCGGCGACGGGGCGCTCACGGGCGGCATGGCCTGGGAGGCGCTCAACAACATCGCCGCCGCCAGGAACCGCCCGCTGATCATCGTGGTGAACGACAACGAACGCTCGTACGCCCCGACCATCGGCGGCCTCGCCGACCACCTCGCCACTCTCCGTACCACCGACGGGTACGAGCGTTTCCTGGCCTGGGGCAAGAGCGTGCTCCAGCAGACGCCGGTCATCGGACAGCCGCTGTACGGGTCGCTGCACGGCGCGAAGAAGGGGTTCAAGGACACCTTCGCCCCGCAGGGCATGTTCGAGGACCTGGGACTCAAGTACGTCGGCCCGGTCGACGGACACGACACCGCGGCGGTCGAGTCCGCCCTGAACCGGGCGAAGCGCTTCCACGGTCCGGTGCTGGTCCACTGCATCACCGAGAAGGGCCGCGGCTACCCGCCCGCGCTGGCCGATGACGCCGACCGCTTCCACACGGTCGGTGCGATGGACCCGCTGACCTGCGAGCCGCTCGTGGTGCCGGCGGCGCCTTCCTGGACCTCGGTGTTCGGTGACGAGATCGCGCAGATCGGAGCCGAACGTCCGGATGTGGTCGCCATCACTGCGGCGATGCTGCACCCCGTCGGGCTGGCCCGCTTCGCCGAGGAGTTCCCCGACCGGGTCTGGGACGTCGGGATCGCCGAGCAGCACGCGGCCGTTTCCGCGGCGGGACTGGCCACCGGTGGCCTGCACCCGGTTGTCGCCGTCTACGCCACCTTCCTCAACAGGGCCTTCGACCAGGTGCTGATGGATGTCGCCCTGCACCGGTGCGGGGTGACCTTCGTGCTCGACCGGGCGGGTGTGACCGGCGTCGACGGGCCCTCGCACAACGGCATGTGGGACATGTCCCTGCTGCAGGTCGTTCCCGGCCTGCGGATCGCGGCCCCGCGCGATGCCGACCGGCTGCGCGAGGAACTGCGCGAGGCCGTCGACGTGGATGACGCGCCGACCGTGATCCGGTTCCCGAAGGAGTCGGTGGGGGAGCCGGTCGGGGCCGTCGGCCGGATCGGCGGTATGGACGTCCTGCACCGGGCCGAGGACCCCGACGTACTGGTGGTGGCGGTCGGTGCGCTGGCCCAGGTCTGTCTGCAGACCGCCGATCTGCTCGCCGGAGCCGGAATCCGCTGCACGGTCGTTGATCCGCGCTGGGTCAAACCGGTCGACGAACAGTTGCCCGCACTCGCCGGGCAGCACCGGTTGGTCGCCGTGGTCGAGGACAACAGCCGGACGGGCGGCGTCGGTTCGGCCGTCGGGCAGGCACTGCGGGATGCGGGGACCGACGTACCGCTGCGGACGTTCGGCATCCCGGAGCAGTTCCTCGCCCACGCCAAGCGCGGTGAGGTGCTGGCCGATATCGGGCTCACCCCCGTGGAGATCGCAGGGCGGATCGGTGCGGCGCTGGCCGGCCGGAAGCCAGGGGCCGGGCATGTGATGCCGAGGGAGGACAGGGCATGAAGGACGACGGGCCCAAGGGCTTCGATCTGGCGCAGCTCCTCGCGGAACGCGGCGCCGAACGCTACGAGCTGCATACCAGGTATCTCAACCATCAGCTGCCGCGCATGCTCCGCACCATCGGTTTCGACAAGGTCTACGAGCGGGCCGAAGGCGCGTACTTCTGGGACGCGGAGGGCAACGACTACCTCGACATGCTCGCCGGTTTCGGGGTGATGGGGCTCGGCAGGCACCATCCCGTCGTACGCAAGGCCCTGCACGACGTTCTGGATGCCTCGCTCGCCGACCTCACCCGGTTCGACTGCCAGCCACTGCCCGGTCTGCTGGCCGAGAGACTCCTGGCGCACAGCCCTCATCTGGACCGGGTGTTCTTCGGCAACAGCGGGACCGAGGCGGTCGAGACCGCGCTGAAATTCGCTCGGTACGCCACCGGTAGGCCCCGGATCCTCTACTGCACCCACGCCTTTCACGGCCTGACGACCGGTTCGCTCTCGGTCAACGGTGAGGAGGGGTTCCGGGAGGGCTTCGCGCCGCTGCTTCCCGATACGGCGATCGCCCTCGGCGATCTGGATGCCCTGCGCCGCGAGCTCAAGCGTGGGGACGTGGCCGGCCTGGTGGTGGAGCCGATCCAGGGCAAGGGGGTGCACGCCTCGCCGCCGGGATTCCTGCGGTCCGCGCAGGAACTGCTGCACCGGCACAAGGCGGTGCTCATTGCCGACGAGGTGCAGACCGGTCTGGGCAGGACCGGCGACTTCTACGCGTACCAGCACGAGGAGGGCGTCGAACCCGATCTCGTCTGCGTGGCCAAGGCGCTCTCCGGCGGCTACGTCCCGGTCGGTGCGACGCTCGGCAAGGACTGGATCTTCAAACGCGTCTACTCCTCCATGGACCGGGTGCTCGTGCACTCGGCGAGCTTCGGCTCCAATGCCCAGGCCATGGCGGCGGGCCTCGCGGTCCTCGCGGTCATGGAGGACGAGGAGACCGTCGCGCATGCCCGCCGCACGGGTGATCTGCTGCGTGAGCGGCTCGCCGCGCTCGTCGGCCGCTATGAGCTGCTCCACGAGGTGCGCGGACGCGGGCTGATGATCGGAATCGAGTTCGGCCGGCCGTCGTCACTGAAACTCCGCAGCCGCTGGACCATGCTGCAGGCGGCCCGGAAGGGTCTCTTCGCTCAGATGGTGGTCGTGCCCCTGCTGCAGAAGCACCGGATTCTGACGCAGGTCTCCGGCGACCATCTGGAAGTGATCAAGCTGATTCCGCCGCTGGTCATCGGCGAGCCCGAGGTGGACCGCTTTGTGGCCGCCTTCACGGCCGTCATGGACGACGCGCACAGCGGGGGCGGGCTGATGTGGGACTTCGGCAGGACGCTCGTGAAGCAGGCCGTCGCCAACCGCTGAGAAGCAGTTTGCCTCGGAGGCAAGAAATTTGCCTCCGAGGAAAGGTCCTGGCTCAATGGAACCATGAATCCTCCTGACGGAGGGGTGGCCGACGAGCTGCCCGGAATGGCGTCGCGGCTGCGCGACCTGCGCCGCAATCGGGGTCTCACCCTGGAGACCGCCGCTCGGCGGGCTGATCTCTCGCCGGCCCACCTCTCCCGGCTCGAGACGGGCGCCAGGCAGCCTTCGCTGCCCATGCTCCTCGGGCTCGCCCGCATCTACGGTACGACGGTTTCCGAGCTCCTCGGCGAGATGCCTCCCGAACGTGACGCGATCATCCGCGGCGGCCCGTTCGCCGGCGCTTCAGGTGGCACGCCGGGCGCGGCCTCGGGGGGCGCTTCGGGCGCCGTCCTGGGGGGCACCCCGAGGGGCGCTTCGGGGGGCACCTCGGGGGGCGCCGAGGCCGACGGCTGGATGTACCAGCAGGCCGGTGGCTCCGGCCGGGCGATGCAGGCACTGCGTGTCCGGGTTCCCTACGGGGTCCAGGGTGATCTCGTGCGCGTCCATCCGGGCGAGGAGTGGCTGTACGTCCTGGACGGGCGGCTGCGGCTGAGCCTGGGGGAGACCGTGCACGACCTCGGTCCGGGGGACGGCGCGCACTTCGACTCGCTCACCCCGCACCGGATCGCGGCACCCGACCGTGGGGGAGCCGAGCTGCTCTTCGTCCACACCCTGCTGCAGAGCCCCTCGGCGGAGCTGTGCCTGGGCGGCGGGACGCACCTCCGCTGACCCCGCACGCCCCGCTTATCCCTGCCGCACACCGGCTACCTCGGCCCGAGCGGTCGAAAGAGAGGACTGTCATGTCCGATTCGGAGCACTACGACCCGCTCACTCCGCGTCTGCAGAAGAACCAGGACACGCAGGAGCGGAAGATGCCCCGTGGCGTGGTCATCCGGCTCTTCGCCTACCTGGTGGCCGGCCACGTCGTCGCGGCCTTCCTCTTTCTTCTGTTCACCGTGGCGGGCAAGGGCTGACCGCCTGCGCTACGCCTCCTCGACGAGGCGCTCGCGCAGTCGCTCGCGGGTTTCGGGTGCGAGCTTCAGCCCCTCGCTGAGATAGCGGTCCGTACCGCCCCAGGTCTCCTCGATCGCGGTGAAGGCGGCTGCGAGGTACTCGGAATGCGCGCCGAAGAGCGGGTTGAGGAGCTCCATCACCTCGTCCGACATCCCCGCCGACGACGTGTCGCTGCGCCGCACCTTGTAGCGGCGATGTGCGTCGTTGGACTTGAGGTAGTCGGCCTCGACGGCCTCCTTCTCCACGCCGACGGCCAGCAGCGAGACCGCGATCGACAGGCCCGCCCGGTCCTTGCCCGCCGCGCAGTGCATCAGCGCCGGCACGCTGTCCTCGGCCAGCGCGTGCAGCACCCTGCTGTGCTCCGCGGTGCGGTCCGTGATGATCGACCGGTACGACGCGATCATGCGGACCGTCCCCTTGCCGTCGGCGAGGATCGATCGCAACTGCTGGATATTGCCGTCGCGTACCAGTCGCCAGAACTCGGCGCCGTCGGCCGGGTCGGAGAGCGGAATGCTGACATTCCGGACCCCGGGCAGTTCCACGTCGCGGCCGTCGAGCTTGTGGTCGGCGGCGTTGCGGAAGTCGAAGACCGTGTGCAGGCCGAGGCCGGCCAGGAACGCGGTGTCCGCCTCGGTGGCGTGCGCCAGATGACCGCTGCGGTAGAGGCGCCCGTACCGCACCCTGCCGCCGTCCGTGGTCGGGAGACCGCCCACGTCGCGGAAGTTGCGGACACCGGTCAGCTCGGCGTCTGTCGACGGAACCTCTGGCAGCTGCTGCGTCACAAGGACTCCTGGAGTGTCTGGCGCCGGCGCCGCTCGCCGACGGGGGCACGCCCGCGACGATACGACATGGATTCATCAGGCAATCGTCTCGGCCTCCGATGCTTTCCGGTCGGGGTGCCTGCGGGGTGGCGGGCATGACATGTCCGTATTGGTGCATTTAGCGGAACATGCCCCGCTTGCACCGGAGATGGGAGGCGGCAGGTGAGCGGGATCATATCCGTGACGGTGTGTGGCGAAACTGCCGAGAGGTAATCCATACGCCGCGCGGAAAGCCAAGATCCGTAATCCACGGAGTGTGACCGGAATTCGGAACCGGAATTGAAGCGCTCATTCCGGAACGCAATCGATGGCTTGTTCCCGGCGTCCCGACTCGCTTACGGTCACCGCAATCCGGACGGAACGCCTAATCCTGCCGCCGCCCGGAATCCGCACCGACTCACGTGTGGCAGGAGCGGGGGAACCAGGTAAGCCGCCGACCGGAGGGATCCGGAACGGCTCGGGGTTAAGTCGCGTCCAGCGCGGCCGGGCATCTCCAGTCCGAACCCGACAGCTCACCTCGCAGGCGCCGGAGAGGAATTCCCCATGCCCGCAAAGGGTAAGCACCGTCGTACGAAGGCCAACCCGATCGCCCGCGGCGTCCTCGCCGCAGGGACCGGCGGCGCCGTCCTCGCCCTGCCGCTGCTCGGCGCCACCGGTGCCCACGCCGCGGAGCAGTCCGCGCCTGCCGCCAAGCCCGCGGCCGCCGCTGCGGCGCACAACGCGCCGGCCGCCTCCGTGGCCAAGAAGCAGAGCGCCCCCAAGACCTACTCCGTGGTCTCCGGCGACTATCTCGCGAAGATCGCAGCCGACCAGAAGGTCAAGGGCGGCTGGGAGAAGCTGTACAAGGACAACCGAGAGGTCGTCGGCGGCAACCCGAGCCTGATCTTCCCGGGTATGAAGCTGACCCTCGGGGTCAAGGCAACCGGCTCCGCCACGGAGTCCGCCCCCTCCAAGGCTGCCCCCTCGAAGGCGGAGCCGGCCCCGAAGGCCTCCGCTCCGGCCGAGAAGACGTCGACGGCCGCCAACACCGCTGACTCCACCGGCGCTTCGGAGAGCAACAGCTCCGGCTACACCACTCCGGTGGCCAACGCCAGTGTCTCCACCCAGTACCGCGTCGCCGGCTCCAGCTGGTCCAGCGGCTACCACACCGGCTCCGACTTCCAGGCCGCCTCCGGCACCAGCGTCCGGTCGATCGGTCCGGGCACCGTGGTCTCCGCGGGCTCGAGCGGTGCGTACGGCAACGAGATCGTCATCAAGCACGACGACGGCATGTACTCCCAGTACGCCCACCTGTCGTCGCTCGGCGTCTCGGCAGGCCAGACCGTCACCGGCGGCCAGCAGATCGGCCTCTCCGGCTCCACCGGCAACTCCACCGGCCCGCACCTCCACTTCGAGGTCCGCACCGGCCCGAGCTACGGCTCGGACGTCGACCCGATCGCCTACCTGCGCTCGCACGGCGTCTCCATCTGACGCAGTCGGACGGCTCGGTAGTCAGCTCGAGAGGGGCGGTGCGCGGCGGCGCACCGCCCCTCTGCTTATTCCGGCTTTACCAAAACCTGACCGGGTGGTCTTTCTCACCACCCGTCAACCCCTTATTACGGTCGCGTAAGTCACATTCGAAGGTGCAGGATGTGCGCTTGTGGCAGACGATTCGAGAAACAGACAACGAGGCACCATCGGGTCGTACGCAGCGATTGGCGACAGCTTCACCGAGGGAGTCGGAGACCCCGGCCCCGACGGGACGCTCCTCGGCTGGGCGGACCGGTTCGCGGTCATCCTGGCGGACCAGCTCCTTGTCCCCGATGCAGCGGCCGGCCCCGCGGACGACCCGCACGGGAACTTCCGGTACGCCAATCTCGCCGTACGCGGACGCCTCCTCGACCAGATAGTCGAGGAACAGGTCCCCCGCGCCAAGGAGCTTGCACCGGATCTGGTGAGCTTCTGCGCGGGCGGCAACGACATCATCCGGCCCGGCACCGACCCGGACGACGTGGCCGAACGTTTCGAGCGCGCGGTCGCCGACCTGACCCGGTCGGTCGGCACCGTCATGATCACCACCGGCTTCGACACCCGTGGTGTTCCCGTGCTCCGGCACCTTCGGGGCAAGATCGCCACATACACCGCCCACGTACGGTCCATCGCCGACCGCTACGACTGTCCGGTCCTGGACCTGTGGTCGCTCCGCTCCGTGCAGGACAGGCGTGCCTGGGACAACGACCGGCTGCACCTTTCGGCAGAGGGACACACCCGGGTCGCGCTCCGTGCCGCCCAGGTCCTCGGCCTCGATGTGCCGGCCGACCCCGACCAGGTGTGGCCTCCGCAGGCACAGCGAGGTGCGCTCGAGGTGCGCCGCGACGACATCCAGTGGGCCCGCGAGTATCTCGTCCCGTGGATCGGGCGACGCCTGCGCGGTGAATCCTCCGGCGACCACGTCGAGGCCAAACGCCCCGACCTGCTCCCGCTCTGAGTACCTCCGGGTGCACTGGTCACGCGCGTTTCTGACGCTCGTGACCAGTGCATTCAGCGAGTGATGGCGGGGAGGGAGCGCCGGGGCGGGGCTGTTCCACCGAGTGTGTCCGTGGCGGGTAACCGTACCGGGCCGAGCGCGCGCCGGGAGCTGCCGTCGTAGGGGTCAGGCCGTCAGGACGTCATGATCGATGCCGAGTTCACGGGCGAGCGCCTCCTCGGTCCACCGCAGCATGGTGGTCCGGGAGAGCGGACCCGCGTACGACGTCATCTGGACGGCCAGCCCGTCCAGGAGAGCGGTCAGCCGCCAGGCCACGGACATCGGATCGTCGCAGTCGAACTCACCGGCTGCGGCGCCCTCTTCGATGACCTCGGCCAGCTCCGCCTTCCACTGCTGGTCGAGATCTCCGGCCACCTCGCGCAGTGCCTGATCGCGCAGGGAGGACGCCCAGCCCTCGATCCACAGTCGCCAGCCCTTGGCCTGACCGGTCGGCGCGTACCAGCGAACGGCGGCCCGCAGGCGCCGGACCGCGGTCGTGCGGCGTGACAGCAGCCTGCGCAGATGGGCGAGATCCGCCTCCGCGGCGTAGGCGAACGCGGCCGCCACCAGTTTCTCCTTGGACGAGAAGTGGTACAGCACGAGTGCGTTGCTCACTCCGAGGACGGACGCCACATCGGCGATCCGCACCGCGGACACACCCCGGACCTCGATCTGTTCCACGGCAGCGCGCAGGAGGTCCTCACGTCGCTCCGCCACACTCAGCCGCACTCTTGCCACACGGCCACCCTAACCAACGCCGTGATCACGACGGGCGGAGGACGGGCCCGTACGGACCCGTCCCCTTTCCTCGATCCGGCCGCGGTGCGGTCAGCAGGCGCCGGCCAGCACCAGATGTCGGCGCAGCCCGAGGTGTACGCGTCGGTCAGCGTCTTCGTCAGGGACGCACCCCACCGGTCCGTCACCGTCGTCCTGAGGTCGACCTTGGCGGTACCGGCAGCCGGCACGGTGACGCTCCACCGGCCGTCCGCTCCGCGGAATGTCGTGGCCTGCTTCCAGTCGGTTCCGTCCGTGGCGTACCAGCAGGCCGCTTCCCATCTGGTCCGTCTCCTTCTCACCTCGTGAACTCGTCTGTTCCAACGGGGTGTTGAGGTGGGAGTGACAGGACCATGACTGAGCGGCAGCGGCCGGAGCCGGCGGGAAGCTGCCATGGCGTCAAAACGCCGTGGCCTCCGGCGGCGGGCCCGAAGAGGGCGCGCCTCACACCCTTACTGCGCGTACCAGCCGAACCGCTCCGCCATCACCGGCAGCCGGTCCGCGACGATTGCGTGGGCCGCCTCCCGCGGAGTGCAGCCGTCGGTCTCGGCGCGGGCCAGCATCCGGTCGATCAGGGCGCGCATCGAGCGGCGGGTGTGTCCGAACGCCTCCTCCGCGTCGGCCCCGATGTCGCCGAACAGGGTCCACCACCACCAGGCGTTCGTACCGGAGTTGACGACCACATCGGGCAGGACCGTGATCCCGCGCGCGGCCAGCAGTACCTCCGCCTCCGGCAGTACCGGCATGTTCGCTGCCTCGACAACCCAACGGGCGCGGATCCAGGCCTGGTTCACGTCATCGACTGCGTAGGAGACGGCCGCCGGGACCAGTACCTCCGCGTCGGTGGTCAGCCAGGCGTCGGCAGGCAGCTCATGGTCCCCGTCCCGTAGGGCGCTCCGGTCCACCGTCCCGTACGCGTCCCGGGAGGCCAGCAGGGCTTCCACGTCCAGGCCGGCCGGATTGGCGATCGTGCCCTTGATGTCGGCGACCGCCACGACCCTGAGCCCGGCCCGGGAGAGGAAGCGCGCTGTCGCGCCGCCCATGGTGCCGAGCCCCTGCACGGACACCCGGGCATCGCGGTACGCGATGCCCGCCCGGTCCAGTGCGGCGAGCGCGGACTCCGCCACTCCGCATCCGCCCACCAGCTCGTCCAGCCCGATCCCGTCCACCGTGACGGCGAACGCGTCCGCCAGCCGCCTGCGGGCAGCTGTCTCGTCGTCGAGCAGCGGGAAGACCGCCTGGACCGACGAGACGAGCCCTGCCTCGGCCGCGGCCCGGTCGACGAGGTCCTGGGTGAGCCCGAGATCCTCGCCGGTCGTCCAGACGCTCTCGATATAGGGGCGCACCGCCCGCAGGTATCGGACCAGCACGCCGTACGCCTCGGGTTCGCGCGGATCGCAGTCGATGCCCCCCTTGGCGCCGCCCAGCGGGATGTAGCGCGCCTGTCCGTCGTCGGCATCGAAGTGCAGCGCTTCCTTCATGGTCATGCCACGGGCGAGGCCCGCCACTTCGTCGAGGGTGCAGCCCTCCCGCATCCGCAGACCGCCACTGGAGACTCCGCGCACCAGCCGGTCGACGACCAGGTACCCCTTGCGGCCCGTGACGTGGTCCGTCCAGGTCAGGGAGATGAGCGGGGCGGGGGAAGGGGGTGTCATCCGGCGGCTCCTCGATCGGTCGTACTGAATGGCTGGTCAGTATCGAGAGCTGGTGGCGCCCCTGTCAAAAGGAATCCGTGCCGCCGACGAGCTCAGTGGCCGACAGCCTCCGCGCCGACGGGCTACGTGGCCGACCCGGTTCCCTGTCGACGGGCTCAGTGGTCGAACAGGCTCCGTGCCGCCGGGACCGGGTGGCCGTCCGGCCGGTTCCGTGCCGTCGATCTCGGTGGCCCACCGGCCGCGGCACCTCGCAAGGGTCCTTGGACCCCTGGGTCGTCAGGCCGAGCGCGGAATTCGTGCGCACGGGTGTTCTCCACGGAGATCATGGTCGTCAGCTCGACGGGGCCGTCTCGCCCGCTGCCTTGGGGGCACGGTCGTGACCTCGGTGTCCTCCACGACCTCCGCTGCGCGGAGGACCTGCGTGTGGTGAGCGGTGGCCCGCAAGGGGACGAAGACCCTCGTGCACGCCGGATGTGACATCGCAGGCACGGAATGCGGAATCCTGGGGCGCGCAGGGACGTTGGAGTCTGCATGACGGACATCGAACCCGGGCACGCAGCGCTGCTCCGACTCGTCGGCGAGCACGACGGCGGGGTGCTGGTCACCCTCAAGCAGGACGGCAGGCCCCAGCTGTCCAACGTGAACCACGCCTATTACCCCGACGAGGGCGTGATCCGGGTCTCCATCACCGAGGGCCGGGCCAAGACCCGCAATCTCCGCCGGGACCCGCGCGCGAGCTACCACGTGACCAGTGACGACCGATGGGCGTGGACCGTCGTCGACGCCACCGCCGAGCTGACCCCGTGCGCCGCGGATCCTCACGACGCGACCGTGGAGCAGCTGATCACGCTCTACCGTGATGTCCGGGGCGAGCACCCGGACTGGGACGACTACCGACAGGCGATGGTCCGGGACCGCAGGGTTGTCCTGACGCTACGGATCGAGCATGTCTACGGGCAGCCGCGCGCCTGACGCGACGCTCTCCGGCGGCGGTGCCGTCGGAGTTGCTCCGTTCACCGCCCTTTTCTTGCCCTGTCGTACCCCCCGTCCATAATGGGACGACACCGACTCCTCAGGAGATGTTGTGACCGGCGCCGACAACCAGCCTTCCCTCCGAACGAGACTCCGCTCGCTGCGGCCCGACGCCTTCGGAGCGGATCCGGCCGGAGCCCGGATGGAGCGCATCACACGCTCGCCCAATTTCGCCGACGGAGTCTTCCGGAACCCCGAGGGGGCACGGACCAGGCCGTCAGGTTCCATGCTCGAATTCGCCAAGGTCTATTTCCGCAGGGAGGAGCGTGCCCGCAGGTCGCCGAACGGCACCGTGCCCGTCCACGCGACCACGCTCGCCGATCTGGCCGAGCCGCCGGCCACGGGACTGCGGCTGACCTGGATGGGTCACTCCAGTGTGCTCGCCGAGATCGACGGGCGTCGGGTGCTCTTCGACCCGGTCTGGGGCGAGCGCTGTTCACCGTTCGCCTTCGCCGGGCCGAAGCGGCTGCACCCCGTGCCCCTCCCGCTCGCTGCGCTCGGGCCCGTCGATGTCGTCGTGATCTCGCACGACCACTACGACCACCTCGACCTGCCCACGATCCGGACCCTGGCGGGGACGGACACGGTCTTCGCGGTGCCCCTCGGCGTCGGCGCGCATCTGGAGCGCTGGGGTGTGCCCCTCGACCGGATCCACGAGCTCGACTGGAACGAGACCGTACGGATCGCCGGCATCAGTCTGACCGCCACACCCGCGCGTCACTTCTGCGGGCGCGGGCTGCGCAACCAGCAGCACACTCTCTGGGCGTCCTGGGCCGTCGCGGGGCCGGAGCACCGGATCTACCACAGCGGTGACACCGGCTATTTCTCCGGTTTCCGGGACATCGGTACCGAGCACGGACCGTTCGACGCGACGATGATCCAGCTCGGTGCCTACTCGGAGTACTGGCCGGACATCCACATGACACCCGCCGAGGCCGTGCAGGCACATCTGGACCTGCAGGGCGGCCGGCCGCTCGGGGCCTTGCTGCCGATCCACTGGGCCACCTTCAACCTCGCCCCGCACCCGTGGGCCGAGCCGGCGGAGTGGACGAAGGACGTCGCCGAGGAAGTGGGGCAGGCGGTGGCGTTCCCGCAGCCCGGAGAGCCTTTCGAGCCGGCGGGGAAGGTCCCCGCCGATCGCTGGTGGCGGTCGGTGTCCCAGCCTGCTGCGCGCCCGTGGCGTGTCTCTGTGGGGGCGGACGGCGCACCGGCGCCCCAGGACGAGCTCGATCTGGCGGGCGAGCGCTGATCTCGGGCATCGCGTCCCACGAAGCCGACGGTTCGATGATGCCGGGCGGCTTCTCCGTCGGCCCGAACACTCCGACGATCTTGAGATCGTCGTCGCTGCGGTAGTGGTCAGGCGTCATCGGGCGGCACCGGAACGCATCCCGTCCGAGCCGTGGTGGGCGCAGGTCCTGACCGGGCTGCGAGGCGAAGTCGGAAGTCCGCGCCGGAATGACAAGCTGGAATTGTGAGAAAGCGAGAGTTCGGGCCGTCCCGACTCTCGCTTCTTTCGTGTGTCCATTCGGGTGTCGATCGTCCCGCCGAAGATGGCCCCAGGTGTATTCGGCTGCCCGTGCGAGACGTCATACCAGAGCGGGACGCCTGGCGGGCAAGTTCGACAACTGCACGCCGGGCATGGGCGTTTGACGACTACCGTGTGTTGCCGGTGATCAACGGTGGGCTCATATCGGTCGAGCCTGCCCAGCCGTTGACCCTGGCCTGACCGACCACCGTAGGTGTCACCACACGAATGCCGATTCCTGGTGCCCCACGTACCGAGGACGATGATGTCTCAACTTCGCGCACCCACCGCGCGACCCGAACGCCGCGAAGGCGGACGGCACGGCCGCCCGAGTGGCCGTTCGCACTCGGCCCCCAGTCGGCCGCGTGCCGTGCAGCCCGCCCCCGACGCCCGAATGCGACCACAGCTGCTGCGCGCTGCCGTGCTGCCCGCCATTGCCGCCGTGCTGAGCGGGGCCGCGGCCGTCATCTTCACCGTCCGCTCCTCGGGAGTGCGACCCTCCGGCAGCCTCCTGGCGGCGCTCGGCGGTTCCGGGGCGCTGGCCGTCGCGGCCGTGGCCGCGGCCCTCCTCGGTGCGAACCGCATCTCGGCCGGGGTCGTCGGCCGGTGTCTCGCGCTCCGGCACACCGGCGCCCAGCACCACGCCGAGCTGCAGCGGCTCGTGGAACAGCTCCGTGGCGGTGAACCCGTGCCGGCCCGGCCCGCCGCCCGGCCCGCCGCCCCCGACGCCGATGCCTTCGACCTGCTCGCCCAGGAGATGGGCCGCGTGCAGGACGGGGCGATGGCGGCCGTCGTCCAGGCGTCCGAGATGTTCAGGAGCACCGGCAACGAACAGAAGGTCGAGGTCTTCGTCAACCTGGCACGGCGGCTGCAGTCCCTCGTGCACCGGGAGATTCAGATTCTTGACGAGCTGGAACATGAGGTCGAGGACCCCGATCTGCTGAAGGGCCTCTTCCACGTCGACCATCTCGCCACCCGCATCCGCAGGCACGCCGAGAACCTCGCGGTGCTCGGCGGGGCCGTCTCGCGGCGGCAGTGGAGCAACCCGGTGACCATGACCGAGGTGCTGCGCTCGGCGATCGCGGAGGTCGAGCAGTACCCGCGGGTCAAACTGGTGCCTCCTATCGACGGCACCCTGCGCGGACATGCTGTCGCCGACGTGATCCATCTGCTGGCCGAGCTCGTGGAGAACGCCACCGTGTTCTCCGCCCCGCACACCCAGGTGCTGCTCCGTGCCCAGCGCGTGACCGCAGGGCTAGCCCTGGAGGTCGAGGACCGCGGGCTCGGCATGCCGGGACCCGAGCAGAAGCGGATGAACACCCTGCTCGCCGACCCCGACCAGGTCAATGTCGCCCATCTGCTCCAGGACGGCCGTATCGGGCTGTTCGTCGTCGCGTCACTGGCGCGCAGACACGGAATCGCCGTACGGCTGCAGAGCAATATCTACGGCGGCACGCAGGCGGTGCTCGTACTGCCGCAGGTACTCCTGGGCATCGACGACGACACCGCTCCAGGTGCAGGCGCTGCGCCGGTTCCCCCGCCCGGGGCCGTACACCGGCCTCCCGCCCGGGACGACGTCCCCCTGCCCCCGGCGGCACAGCCCCCGCCACTGTCACAGGCGGTCCAGCCCCCTCTGCGGCTGGACCAGCCACCCCGGCAGACACGGCGCCCGGGAGAGGGGCCACCGCTGCCGCTCCGTGCCGAGCGGGTCGACCGTCCGAATCCTGCTGTGGCCCCGCCCGGTACGGGCTCCTTCCAGGACAGCGACGCCCGCACCGAGGTGGCCCCGCCCCGGAACGGCGCGGTGGCGGCCACGAGTGCCCCCGGCGATGCCCCGGGCCGTCCCCAGCTCCCCAGGCGCAGCAACCAGGAGCACCTGGTACCGCAACTGAGGGAAGCCCCCGTCCCGCGTACCGAGGACGAGAACGCCCTGCACGACCCGGGTCTGATGGCCGCCTTCCGGCGCGGGGTCGACCTCGCCGAGGCCCAGTCGGCCGAGGACCCGGAGCTCGCAAGCTCCTACGAGCCCGCCGACGGCCCCCCGCAGCCTGCGACGCCGGACATCGGGCCCGGTACGACGCCCGGCCGGTTCCCCTCCGTCGGCGCGCAGCGGACCCCTCGCCCGGCCCCGCTGCCGGTCCGCGGCCTCGCGGCGGCGCAGACCGGTACGGAGGAGCTCCAGGAGGACCTCCTGGGCCGCCCGTTGCCCGAATCGGATCCACGAACCGAGAACACCTTCAAGGAGTCACCATGACGAGCGATATGCCGTCCGGTCAGGTCTCGGACCTCGACTGGCTGCTGAGCGGGCTGGTCCAGCGCGTGCCCTACACGCGCAGCGCGGTCCTGCTCTCGGCCGACGGCCTGGTGAAGTCCGTCCACGGCATGGACGCCGACAGTGCCGACCACATGGCGGCCCTGGCCGCGGGCCTGTACTCCCTCGGCCGCAGCGCGGGCGCCCGGTTCGGTGACAACGGAGACGTGCGGCAGGTCGTGGTCGAGCTCGACTCGACGCTCCTGTTCGTCTCGACCGCCGGATCCGGCACCTGTCTCGCGGTCCTGTCCGGCCGCGAAGCGGATGCCGCGGTGCTCGGCTACGAAATGGCCATGCTGGTCAAGAGTGTCCGCCCGTACCTGACGACCCCGCTCCGGCAAGCCGCCGGAGCTCCGTTCACCCCGGGGTTGTGAGAGTGCCGGCCCCGCAGGACGGGCCGTTGCTCGACGACGCGGCCGGCCGGCTCATCCGCCCGTACACCGTGAGCAACGGCCGGACCCGGCCGACCACCGTGCTCGATCTGCTCTCCCTGGTGATGGCTACGGGGAGCGAGCCACAGGTACACCTCGGACCCGAGCACACCGTGGCGCTGGGGCTGTGCGGCGGCCCGACGTCCGTGGCCGAGATCGCCGCGCATCTCCGGCTGCCCGCCGTCATCACGAAGGTGCTCCTGTCCGACCTGGTCGACTGCGGCGCGGTCACCGCGCACGCCCCCGCATTCCATGACATGCCCACCGACCGATCCCTGCTGGAGGCAGTGCTCGATGGTCTACGACGACAGCTCTGACAGGACCGGAAGCTCCGAATACTTTCCCGTGGCCCTCAAGGTCCTGGTCGCCGGCGGATTCGGCGTCGGCAAAACGACGTTCGTGGGCGCCGTCAGCGAGATCGCGCCGCTGAGCACCGAGGAGCTACTGACCCAGGTCAGTGTGGCGACCGACAGCCTCGAGGGCATCGAGTCCAAGACCGCCACCACCGTGGCCATGGACTTCGGCCGGATCACGCTCTCCGCGCAGCATGTGCTCTACCTCTTCGGCACCCCCGGCCAGGAGCGGTTCTGGTTCATGTGGGACGAACTGTCCAAGGGGGCGCTGGGCGCTGTGGTGATGGCCGACACACGCCGGCTGGCGGAGTGCTTCGCAGCCGTCGACTTCTTCGAGCGGCGGGGTATCGGATTCGTCGTCGCGGTCAACGAGTTCGACGGCGCCTACCGCTACGAGCCCGACGAGGTGCGGGCCGCCCTCGACCTCGGGCCCGAGGTACCGGTCGTGCTCTGCGACGCCCGGATCGCCAGCTCGGGCACCGGGGCGCTCGTCACCCTGGTCCAGCACCTCATCAACGCCACCGCCCCGGCACCGCTCTCCGGCTTCGGAGCGCATCCATGATCCCCTACGGGACGGAACGGCCCCTGCTCACGCCCGTCGACCGGGACGGACCCGTCCGGGTCGCGCGGCTGCGCAGGCTCGGGCTGGGGGAGCGCACCGACACGTCGTTCGTCAGCTTCGACGCCTTCGCGGACAGGGTGGCCGAAGTGACCGCAACGCCGTTCTCGATGGTCAACTTCATCGATGAGAACCGGCAGTTCTTCGCCGGGCTGCACACCCCGGTCGGCACACGGAAGGGGTCCGACCTCGGCGCGGCCGCAGCGGGCAGCGGCAGCAGCGTCCGCCATCTGGCCAGGGATCACGGCTACTGCCCGCATGTCCTCGTACGGCGGAAGGCCCTTGTGCTGGAGGACGTCTGCGACTACCCGCGGTTCGCAGGCAATGCGGTCGTCGACGACATAGGAATCCGTTCCTACCTCGGAGCTCCGCTGATCGACCGTACGGGCGTCGCACTGGGTACGGTCTGCGCCGTCGACACCGTGCCGCGCCCCTGGGGCCGGGCGGGGCTGGACACCATCAAGCTGCTGGCGCGGGAGCTCGTCGGGGAGATCGACCGCCTGGAGGGGGCCCACGGCTGACCCCGGCCGGCGGTCATCCCGCCGGCGGCCTGCCCGTGCTGGCGCGCAGGACCACCTCGCCGTCGACGCGGACCACCCGCGACCGGTGCCCGCTCGCCGGTTCCCTCAGCGCCAGCGCGATCACGCTCTCACCCATGGCGGTGAGCGGCAGGGCAACTGTCGTGAGCGGCGGCGACAGTTCCCGTACGAGGGGGATGTCGTCGAACCCCGCAAGCGACACGTCCCCCGGCACCTGGAGTCCCTCCTCCCGGAGTGCGGCCAGCGCGCCGACGGCCATCACATCGGTCACCGCGAACACACACGTCGGCCTGGGCCCTTCGCGGGCGAGCAGTCGGCGCGCGGCCTGATGGCCGCCCTCCCGGGTGAACGCGCCCTCCACGACCAGCTCGAGAGCGATGCCCGACTCCGCGAGCCCTTCCCGGAAGCCCGTGAGCCGGTCGGAGACCGTCGTCAGCGCCGGGGGTCCGGTGAGCACCGCGAACTTCCGGTGCCCGAGCGTCACCAGTGACCGTGCGAGCGCGGCAGCACCCGCACGGTTCTCGGGCTGAACGGTGTCCACCCGCAGGCTGCGGTGCCGGCTGACCACGGCCACCCGTCCGCCGACGCGTACGTAGGGTGCCAGCTCGGCGTCCATGGCGCGCTCCCACGCCCGGTCCTGGAAGCCGGAGCCGATCAGCAGGATCGCGCGGGCCCGCTGGGCCCGCAGCATGGACACGTACGCGATCTCCCGGGAGGGCTCACGGAAGGTGGAGGCCAGCATCACCAGCAGGTCCTGCTCGGCCGCCGCCCGCATCACACCGCTGGCGACCCCGGCGAAGTACGGGTCGCTGACGTCGTGACAGATGACGCCCACCGTACGGTTGCTGCCGGCGCCGGCCAGAACCTGGGCATGGGCGTTCGGGATGTAGCCGAGCCGGCCGGCCGCGGTGCGCACCCGCTCCCGCAGGTCGTCGCGGACCCGGGTGGTGCCGTTGAGCGCACGCGACGCGGTGGCGAGCGAGACCCCGGCCTCGCGGGCCACGGCGTCGAGCGTCACGTGCGCAGCCGGTGTGCGAGGCCGCACAACCGGGTGGATCGGTGCTTCCCGTTCACTCAACTCGACCCCCGGGGGTGCCGTGGTGGCAGGGCCCCAACTTCGGGACGACCTATTGACCGTGCGTGCCATGAGTCATTAGCGTGGCCACACCTTACCAGAAAGCGCTTTCTGAAAGCGCCTTCTCAGGCACTTGAGAATTGCCGGCTATCCACAACTCACCCCCAAATGCAGGGAGTTCGCAGTGAGCCAGAGTGCTTTGGCCAAGAGCCCCGCAGAAGTTGCGGGAGTCACCCGGCGGGCAGGCCCCTCCGTGGGGGAGCAGCTCGCCCGCGCGGCCGAGCAGAGCTGGCGTCCCGTCGCGCTGCTGCTGGCGTGCTTCGCCGTCTGGTGGGTGATCGCAGCGGCCGAGCTCGTGGAGCCGTATCTCGTACCGTCACCCGGCGCGACGCTCGACGTGCTCACAGGCAAGACGAGCTATCTGTGGCAGCACACCTGGGTGACCACCTACGAAACGCTGCTCGGCTTCCTCATCGCGGTGGCTGTCGGCGTACTGGCGGCCGTGGTCATGGTCTACTCGTCGACCGTCGAGCGGACGCTCTATCCGATCCTGCTCTTCGCACAGGTGGTCCCCAAGATCGCGATCGCCCCGCTGTTCGTCGTCTGGCTCGGATTCGGTATCGCGCCGAAGATCCTGATCGCTGTCCTCATCGCCTTCTTCCCGGTGGTGATCTCCATGGTCACCGGCCTCAAGGCGGTCGACCCGGAAATGCTCCAGCTGTCGGCGACCATGGGCGCCAAACCCTGGCAGACCTTCCTGAAGATTCGCTTCCCGGCCTCGTTGCCCCATCTCTTCTCGGGGCTCAAGGTCGCGGTCACGCTGGCTGTGACCGGCGCGGTCGTCGGCGAGTTCGTCGGCGCCAACGAAGGACTCGGCTATGTGATTCTCCAGGCCAACGGCAACCTCGACACCCCGATGCTCTTCGCCGGGCTGCTCGTGATGTCCCTGATCGGCGTCGTCCTCTTCGTCGCCGTCGAGATCGCCGAGAAACTCCTGCTCCCGTGGCACGCCAGCCGCAGGGACACCTCTGCCACCACCTCGTACTGACCTCGTTGTGAGAAGGGCCAAGCCCATGCATGCGCGCAGACTCCTGATCGGTGTCGTCCCCCTCGTCCTGATGGTCACCGCCTGCGGCGGGAACGATCCGGCGACCACCACCAGCGACTCGGGCAAGAAGCTCGACCAGGTCACGCTGACACTCAACTGGTATCCGTACGGCGAGCACGCGCCGTTCTACTACGGCAAGCAGCAGAAGATCTTCGAGAAGCACGGCATCGACCTGAAGATCCAGGCCGGCCAGGGATCGCAGAAGACAGTGCAGGCGACCGCCGCCGGGCAGACCGACTTCGGATGGGCCGACACCCCTGCGCTGCTCGCCGGGGTCGACAGCGGCGTCAAGGTGAAGAGTCTCGGTGTCTTCCTCCAGACCACCCCCGCCTCGGTGCAGTCCTTCGACGCCAAGGGCATCAAGACGCCCGCGGATCTGAAGGGGAAAACCATCGCCGGGACCGCCGGTGACGCGCTCTCCAAGACATTCCCGATCTTCCTGAAGAAGAACGGGATGAGCGATTCGGACGTCAAGGTCCAGAACACCGACCCGGCGGGCAAGATCGCCGCGGTGATTTCGGGAAAGACCGACGGTCTGCTCGGCTATGCCAGCGACCAGGGCCCCACCATGCAGCACAAGGCCAACAAGCCCGTGTCGTATCTGCGCTTCTCCGACCACGGGTTGAACTTCTACTCCAACGGCCTGCTCGCCGGCCAGAAGATCCTGGCTTCCCGGCCCGATCTCGCCAAGCGCATGGTGCAGGCGGTCAGCGAGTCGTGGGCGGCGGCGGAGAAGGCCCCGGAGCCGGCCGTCAGCTCGATGGAGGGTGCCTCGGAGCAACTGCCGCCGAAGACCGTCCTGGCGGAGCAGTTCGCCACGACGCTCACCCTGCTGCACACCGCTTCGACCCAGGGCAAGGCGCCCGGAGTCAACACCGACGCCGACTGGCAGCAGACCATCGACGTCTTCGCCGAGGCGGGCATGGTCAGTGAGCCCAAGGCCGTGTCGGACTACTGGGACCAGAAGTCGGCGCTGAGGGGATGACGATGTCGAAGGAGGACACGAGGACGGGGCAGCCGCGGCAGGCGGACGGAGGGGTGACGGTCACCCCGGCCGTCGGACTGACGGACGTTTCGGTCAGGTTCCGCGGCAGGGACCGCGATGTCACGGCGGTCCAGGGGGTGTCGCTCGATGTGAAGCCGGGTGAATTCGTCGCCATCGTGGGCCCCTCGGGATGCGGGAAGTCGACCCTGCTCAAGCTGGTCGCCGGACTGCTGAGCCCGTCCGCGGGCGACGTCCGGGTCGGCGGAGAGCAGGTCAAGGGGCCACGCCATGACATCGGTTACGTGTTCCAGCGCGCCGCTCTCCTCGAATGGCGCTCCGCGCGCCGCAACATTTTGCTCCAGGCGGAGATCAGGAAGATGGTGCCGGCCGAGGCACGCGCGAGGGCCGACGCCCTGATCCGGATGACGGGTCTCAGCGGGTTCGAGGACGCGTATCCGCACGAGCTGTCCGGCGGAATGCAGCAACGGGTGGCGCTGTGCCGGGCGTTGCTGCACGAACCGCCGGTGCTGCTGATGGACGAGCCGTTCGGTGCGCTCGACGCCCTGACGCGAGAGCAGATGAACATGGAGCTCAACCGGATCTGGCGGGAGACGGGGACCACCGTGCTGCTGGTGACGCACTCGATCTCCGAGGCGGTCTACCTGGCCGACAGGGTGGTGGTGATGAGTCCGCGTCCGGGCACCATCACGGAGATCATCGAGGTGGGTCTGCCCGCCGAGCGTGCGTACAGCGAGACCCTCGGGCGCCCGGAGTTCCACGCGGCGGCAACGCACATCCGCGACCTGCTGGGCGCGGCCTCGGCACACGACTGATCCGGATCGCGTCGCACGGATGTCACCGTGCGACGCGGTCCCGGTTCGGGCCGGCGCTCACGCCCCTGCGAACGCGTCCGCCGGCATGCTCGGCTGCGCGGTCAGCAGCGTGTCGCCGACTGCCCGGTAGCCTCCGGGCCGACCGGCCGACCGACCCGTGCAGCCGTGCCCCCGATCCGGGGGACGGGCCCGGTCAGGTGCCGGATGAGGTGGTCAGCGCAGGGCGCTCATCGCCTGCCATCGGTCCCACGGCACATTCCAGTCACCGAAGCCGTTGCCCGGTGCGACCGTGCCCTTCGTGTCGCGGCCCGTGATCTCGAACGGGTCGCCGGGGCGGACCTGGCCGTAGAACCAGGCGGCGTCGGTATCGCTCATGCCGATGCAGCCGGAGCTCATGTTGGCCTTGCCGAACCACTGGCCGTTCCAGGGTGCGGCGTGCGCGTACATGCCGGACCAGGTGAGCCGCATCGAGCTGTCGACCATCTTGTCGTAGGAGTCGCCGAGACCGACGGTCTCCGAATTCATGTTGATCGTGCCCTCCTTGGCCATCAGCACCGCGGTGCCCCGCCAGGAACGCTTGTCGCCGCCGGGCGTGCCACCCGAGACCGGGATCGTGCGAACCGTCCTGCCGTCCCGTTCGAAGGTCAGCAGCTTGCGGTCGAGGTCGACCTGTGCGACCTGGCTCGCGCCGACGGTGAACGTGGTCGAGTAGTCGCGGACGAACCAGCCGCCGTCTCCGGAGTCGGTGCCGTTCAGCTGGGCGTCGAGGGTGACCTTCGTACCGGGCTTCCAGTACTCCTTCGGCCGCCAGTCGACCCGGTCCCGGCCGGACCAGTCCTTCATCCAGCCCCAGGAACCCTCGGTCCGGTCCGAGGTGGTGATCTTCAACTGCTTCTCGACCTCGGCCCTGTCGGTGACCGGACGGTCAAAGACGAGGGAGACCGGCTGGGCGATGCCGACGGTCGTGTTCGCCCCCGGCCGCCAGTCGACCTTGTTGACCTTGGCGGCCCCGGCCGTGGTGAACACGGAAGTGGTGGTGCTCTTCGTACCGGCCTCCGCCGCGGTGGTGGCGGTCACCGTGTACGAGGTGCCGGGTGCCGCCTTGCGCAGGGACACCCAGCTCGCTCCGTCCGCGGAGACCGTGCCGCGCAGCGCGTGACCGTCGCCGTCGGCGACGGTGACCGAGGTGAGCGTGCCGCCCGCCGCGGTGACCTTCACCGTCACGCCGGCCCTGACCCCTCGGCCCTCGGGCACCACGGTCACGGTCGCGGGGCGGTCCCGTGCCGCCTCCGTACCGCCGTGGGCGGCGTTCCGGGCCGTGGCGTCGGAGCCGGACCCCGGCGAACAGGCGGCGAGCGGTGCCAGTAGCACCGCGACCGCCGCGATGCGCACCCGTATATGGCTCAACGGAGCCTCCGTTCATGGTCGATCGGTGGGGACACATCGACTGTAGGACGGAGGATCCGCAGGTGAGAGGGGATGCTGCCGTGTGACGGCGACTGCAGAGAAACGGTCGTCGTCCGGTCACATACGGCGCGCGGAGCGGTCACGGAGGCCTGTGAGCATCGGCGGTATTCCGCCCAGAGAGAGGCTCGCACCGTGTCAGCGCTGCTTGTGACGGCCGACCGCGGCCATGAGATATCACTGGGGCCCGTCACCCCCGCCGTGTACCGCGCCTTTCTGGCATCCGGCGAGGGGGAGGAGCTGGGCCCCGGATTCCTCCAGTGCCCGTCCTGGGCGCAGGTCAAGGACGGCTGGCGCGCGCAGCTCGTGGGCTGGGGGCCGGAGCGGGAGTCCGGCAGGCTGTCCGGTGCGGCGCTCGTCCTGCTGCGTCAACTGCCCGGCACCCGCAAGTACTTCGCGTACCTGCCGGAGGGGCCCGTCGCCGACTGGGCGGACCCCGGCATCGACGGCTGGCTCCGCCCGTTGCTGCGGCACCTGCGTGCGGCGGGCGCCTTCGCCGTACGGATCGGGCCCTCGCCGGCGTACCGCCGCTGGAGCGCGGCGCGGGTCAAGTCGGCGACGGGGCCCGGCCGGCGGCTCTCCGATGTTCTCGCGAGCCAGGTCGACCCGTTGGGCACGGCGGTCGCCGAGCGGCTGCGCGCCCGGGGATGGCAGCGGTGCGGCGGCGAGGAGGACGGGGACGCGCAGCCGCGCCACGTCTTCCAGGTGCCGCTCGTTGGGCGCGGACCGGACGACCTGTGGTCCGGGCTCAACCAGGAATGGCGGCGCAATGTCCGCCGTGCCGAGAAGTCAGGGGTCGAGGTCGTGGTCGGCGGTGCGGCGGACCTGCCCGAGTTCTACCGTCTGCTGCGGATCACCGAGGAGCGCGACGGCTTCCGGCTCGGCAGGTCGCTGGAGTACTACGAGCGCCAGTACGCGGCGCTCAATGCGGAGGAGCCCGGCCGGATGAAGCTCTACCTGGCCCGTCACAGGGGCGAGACACTGGCAGCGCACGCCATGCTCCACGTGGGCCGCCGGGTCTGGTACCAGACGGGCGCCTCCGCCGACCACCGCCGCGAGGTGCGCCCCTCCAACCTGCTGCAGTGGCGCATGCTGCTCGACGCCCAGGCGCTGGGCGCCGACGTCTACGACATGCGCGGGGTACCCTCGACCCTCGATCCCGACGACCGTTCCCACGGACTGCTGCGCTGGAAGCTCGGCACCGGAGGCGAGGTCGTCGAGACGCTGGGGGAATGGGAGAGAGCGTTGGACGGCACGGCCAACCATGCGCTCCACCGCGCATTCCAGGCGTACCTGGCGCGCCGGTGAGCGCGCAGGCCACCACGACGCCCGTGTCCGACGGGACGGCGCCGCCCCGGACGCCGTCCGTCCTGCGCAGCGGCGCGATCATGGCCGCCGGGTCGGTCGTCTCCCGGGCGACCGGGTTCGTGCGGTCCGCCGTGGTCGCCGCGTCACTCGGACTCGGGCTGGCCGCGGACGGGTACGCGGTGGGCAACTCCGTCCCCACCATCGTCTACATGCTGCTCCTCGGTGGCGCCCTCAACGCCGTCTTCGTACCCGAACTCGTCAAGGCCGCAAAGCAGCACGAGGACGGCGGGGCGGCCTACACCGACCGGCTGCTCACCGTCTGCACCCTCGCCCTGCTGGTGATCACCGGGTCGGCGGTGTGGGGCGCCCCCGCGATCGTCGGCGCGTACACCGACTACACGGGCGGACAGGCCACCACGACGGTCGCCTTCGCGCGCTACTGCCTGCCGCAGATCTTCTTCCTCGGGCTGTTCACCCTGCTCGGCCAAGTACTCAACGCGCGCGGCCGGTTCGGCGCGATGATGTGGACGCCCGTTCTCAACAACGTCGTCGTCATCGCCGTCTTCGGCCTCTACCTCGTGACCGGCGACGGCGGGTCGCTCACCGCGGCCGAGACAGCGCTGCTCGGCTGGGGAACCACCGCGGGCATCGCCGTCCAGGCCCTCGCCCTCGTACCCGCCCTGCGCGCGGCCCGCTTCCGCTTCCGTCCCCGCTTCGACTGGCGCGGCAGCGGGCTCACCCGCCCGCTGCGGTCCGCCGGCTGGCTGGTGCTCCTGGTGCTCACCAACCAGGCGGCGTACTGGGTCACGACCCGGCTGGCCACCGCGGCGGGCCTGCGCGCGCAGACGGCCGGCATCGACGGGGGCGCCGGTTTCAGCGCGTACAACAACGCCTATCTGCTGTGGGCCGTGCCGCACGGCATCATCACGGTGTCGCTGGTGACCGCGCTGATACCCCGGATGAGCGCGGCCGCCGCCGACGGCGACACGACGGGGATACGACGCGACCTCTCGTACGCCCTGCGCACCAGTGCGGCGGCCGTCGTTCCTGCGGCGTGCGTGTTGTTCGCCCTGGCCCAGCCCGCTATGGCGCTCGTCTTCCAGTACGGCGAGACGGACGCGGGCGACATCGCCGTCATGGCAGGCACGCTGATGGCGTTCGCGCCGGGGCTGATCGCCTTCTCGGGGCAGTACGTCCTCTCCCGCACGTTCTACGCCCTGTCCGACACACGTACCCCCTTCCTCCTCAACCTGGTGATCGCCGGCCTGAACGCGGGCCTGTCCGCGACCGCGTACGCGCTGCTCCCGGCGCGCTGGGCGGTGACCGGCATCGCCGGGGCGTACTCGCTGGCGCTGTTCGCGGGCTGGGCCGCCACCGCCTTCGTGCTCAACCGCAGCCTCGTGGCGCGGGACGCGCGGGCGCCCGGACTGTGGCGTTCCGCCACCGTCGCCGTGCAGGCCCGGCTGCTGCTCGCCGCCGTACCCGCGACGCTGCTCGGATACGTCACCGCGCGCTGGGCGGCCCCGGGCGGGGCGGCCGCAGCCACCGGGGCGGGAGCGCTCGCCATCGGCGCCGTCTTTCTCCTGCTGGCCCGCCCCCTGCGGCTGACCGAGATCGCCGCGCTCGTCACGGGCACCACCACCCGTCTCCGCCGCAGGCCGTGACCAGTCCGCCCAACCACCCGTCTCCCAGGGATACTTTGCCCATGCCACGCGTGCTCCTCATCGAAGACGACCCCTCCGTACGCGAAGGGGTCGAACTCGGGCTGCGCCGCCGCGGCCACGAGGTGCGGACCGCAGCCACCGGCGAAGCCGGCCTCGCCGCCCTCGGCGAGTTCCGGCCCGACCTGCTGCTGCTCGATCTGATGCTCCCGGGAATGAACGGGGTGCAGGTCTGCCGCCGGGTACGGGAGGACAGCCAGCTGCCGATCATCATGCTCACCGCCCGCGGCGACGACTTCGATGTCGTCGTCGGCCTGGAGGCCGGTGCCGACGACTACATCGTCAAACCTGCCCGAACCGAAGTCATCGAGGCCCGCATCCGTGCCGTGCTGCGCAGGATCGAGGAGCCCGGCGGCGGCCGGCCCGCGGTGGAGTTCCACGGCGACCTTGCCGTCGACCGCGCCGGGCTCACCGTCGCGAAAAAGGGTGAGCGCGTCGCGCTCGCCCCGTCCGAGATCAAGCTGCTCCTGCATCTGTCGGCCGCGCCCGAGCAGGTGTTCAGCCGTCAGCAACTGCTGGAGTACGTGTGGGAGCACAGTTACCACGGCGACGCGCGCCTCGTGGACGCCTGCGTACGACGGCTGCGCAACAAGATCGAGGACACACCGGGCACGCCACGCTACATACAGACCCTGCGGGGTTTCGGCTACCGCTTCGGACCCCTGTGACCGCCACCGGCGCCCGCCCCTCCCGCGCCGTGTTCCGTGCTCCGCGCGCCGACCGGCTGCGCCGCACAGCGCCCTTCGGACTGCGTACCCGCCTCGTCCTCGCGTTCCTGCTGGTCGCCGCGGTCAGCGCCGGGACGACCGCCGCACTCACCTACCGTGAGGCGCGCAGCGCCGTCCTCGCGGGTGCCCAGGACACCGCGGTGACGTCCTTCCGTGAGCAGGCCGAAACCTTGGCCCCCACGCTGCCGGTGGACCCCGACACGCTCCGGGAGTCTCTTTTCGCCATCGCGGGCAAGGCGAAACCGCACCCCTGGATCGTCTTCGCCGAGTACGGTTCGCTGCGCGTCTCCTCCGGAACCAACCCCACCTCCTCGGTGGTCACACCCGAGCTGCGCCGTATCACCCTGTCCACACCGCACGGCGGTTTCCAGAGGGTCGTCAGCAACGACATTCCCTACCTCACCATCGGCATGCCCGTCGTCACCAGGACCGGCGTGAGCGGCAGCAGCCTGCCCACCGGGCTTCTCCTGTTCGCGGTGATGAGGATGACCGACGAACAGCACGATGTCGACGCCCTGCTCACCGCGGCCCGCAACGGCGCGCTGCCCGGCCTCGCCATCGCCCTCATACCCGCGCTGATCGCGGCGCGCAGTGTGCTGCGCCCCGTCCGCGCACTGAACAGGGCGGCCCGTTCCATGGGCAGCGGACGGTTCGACACCCGTATCCGGGTCAGAGGCAGCGACGAACTCGCCGACCTGGCCAGTACGTTCAACGAGTCGGCCGGCCAGCTGGAACGCTCCGTCGACGAGCTCCAGCAGGCCGAGGCGCGCGCCCGCCGGTTCGCCTCCGACGTTTCGCACGAACTGCGCACCCCCCTCGCCGGCATGCTCGCCGTCACCGAGGTCCTCGACGAGGACGCCGACAGCCTCGACCCCGACACCGCGCGGGCGGTCCGGCTGATCAGCGCGGAGACCGGCAAGCTCGCCGTGCTCGTCGAGGACCTGATGGAGATCTCCCGCTTCGACGCCCGCGCCGCCGAGCTGAACACCGACGAGGTCGACGCCGCGGAAACCGTTCGCAAGACCCTCCATCACCGGCGCTGGGACGACCGCGTCCGCACCGAGTTGCGCGAGGGCATCCGGATCCGCCTCGACCCGCGCCGGTTCGATGTCGTGGTCGCCAACCTGGTCGGCAACGCGCTACGGCACGGCAGCGAGCCCGTCACCGTTCGGCTGGACACGGGTTCGGCCGCGGACGGGGCGGAGGTGCTGGTCACCGAGGTCACCGACAACGGTCCCGGCATCCGGCCCGAGGTGCTGCCGCACATCTTCGACCGGTTCTACAAGGCCGACGCGGCCCGCAGCCGCTCGGAGGGCAGCGGTCTCGGACTCGCGATCACGCAGGAGAACGTGGGGCTGCACGGCGGTACCGTCCGGGCGGCGAACCGGCCGCAGGGCGGAGCGGTCTTCACGGTCGAGATACCGCTGCGCACCCACCCCGGCGAGAGGGAGGCATCGCAATGAGGCCGCGACTTCGTCCTGCCGCAGTCGTGGCGGCGCTGGCGGCGCTCACCGCCTGCGGCATCCAGGAAACGGATGTCATAGGGGCGAGCGGCCCGGCGACCATCGACGTACTCCCGGCGCGGCAGGTCCGCATGCTGCTCTTCTTCCTCTCCCCCGACGGCACCCTGATGCCGGTGACCCGGATCGTGGGCGGCGGGGACGAGGCGGGATTCGGTTCCGGCGGCGCGTACCGCGACTCCGACGACAAGGCCGACGCGGTGGACCCCGACGCCCGGCCGCCGACCGAGAAGACCGTGGCCGCGCTGGTGGCGGGCCCCCAGGAGCCGGAGCGCCGGGCAGGCCTGCGCAACGATCCGTCCCTGACCGCCCCGGCCGCCGATGTCCGCATCTCGCTCGCCGGGGACGTGGTCGACGTCGCCGGCGCGGGCCCCCTGAACGGCCTGAACGGGCCGGCCAGACGTCAGCTCGTCTGCACCGTCGCGTATGCGGAGAGCCCGGACGGCAGAGTCATGGTGACACTGCGAGGTAAGGACGGCGCGCTGGCGCCCGAGCGCTGCGACACCTGGCGGACGCCGACGCAGCCCAGGACGCGGACGCCGAGCGTGACCGGGGCGGATCCGAGCTGATAGGCGGGGCTCGTGACGCGATGTCTGCGCCACGGGCCCGGAGCCCCCGGACCGTGCCCACCTGGTGAATTCCGAGCGATGACAGTGCGAGGGGTCTGACGGCGGCAACGTCCCCGCTTCCGCCGCGGACTTCGAGGCAGGCGACCGGCCAAGCTGCACACGGCCAAGGGCTACGACCGCGACCACCTGCGGCTGGTCCCCACGCCGCTCCCTGACGCCCTGGACGCCACCTTCGCCCGGTACGGGAACTGCTCGACGCCCACGGAAACGCGGACCGTCCCCGGGAGGAGATGCGCTCCTCACGGGGACGGTCCGCGCCCGCCTCAGTACCGCAGTTGCGACAGGTACCTATAGCTGGCGAGCGCCGAGGCGAACGGGTCGGCCGGTGCGTCGTGCTCCACCAGCCACTGCTTCACTCCGCCCCGCCGCGCCGTGTCGAACATCGCGGGGAAGTCCAACACGCCCGACCCGACATCCTCGAAGCCTCCGTCGGGCGCCATGTCCTTCACATGGAGTGCGGGAAAACGCCTGGGATGACGTACGAAGAGTTCACCCGGAGCCGAGGCGCCGCCGTTCGCCGCCCAGTACAGATCCAGCTCGAAACCGACGAGTTCGGGATCGGTCTCGGCGAGCAGGATGTCGTACAGGCTCACCCCGTCCACGACCTCGTGATCGCTGCCGTGATTGTGGTAGAGCAGCTTCAGCCCGGCGTCGCGCGCGACCTGTCCGGCCCTGTTGAATTCCCTGGCCACTTCCCGGTATCCGGCCGGCGAGTGCAGGGAACCCGGCAGGCTGGGCACGACGATCCACCGGCCGCCCAGTGTGTGGATGTCCTCCAGTGCCTGCGGCAGCCCTGCGCCCCTGACGATGTCGTACGCGACGTGTTCGAGGACCGCTTCGAGCCCGCTCCCGTCGAGCATGCGGCGGATGTCTGCCGCACTGTTGCCGTGCCGTCCGCTCACCCCGACCGTGGCGTAGCCGATCTCGGCGAGCCGCTCCAGTGTGCCCCCGAAGTCCGTAGCCAGCACCGAACGCATCGTGTAGAGATGCATGCCGATGCCGGACGGGGGGATGCGCCTGCGGCAGCCTGACGGGGCGGCCGCAGCCGGTGCCGTCCCCACTGCTGCTGCTGCTGCGGCGACGCCCAGGGCCGAACCGAGAAACGCTCTCCGTGTGCCGTTCATGCCGTCACTCCCCTCCACGTACGTCGATCCGGACCGATCCGGTGCTGGTGTCGCCCTTGTCGTCGGTCACCGTCAGATGCGCGGTGTACGCACCCGCACGGGCATAGGTGTGCGTGGCGGTCGCGCCCTCCGGGGCGGCCGGATCCGTGTTGTCACCGAAGTCCCAGTGGTACGAGGCGATCGTGCGCCCGCTCACCGGTTTGACCACACTGCTCAGCGACACCGCCAGCGGCGCGTCACCGCCGGCCGGGGCCGCCCGCACGCCGACCTTCGTACCGGGCTTCTTCTCCACGCCGGTGCCGTTGAAATGCAGCCAGTCGACCGAGAGCAGGTCGGCCTTCTCGCTGCTCCAGTCGGGGTTGGTGAACACCGCGTACAGCTTCGTGCTGCTGCCGGGGTTCTCGAGCGCCGTCGTCGGCGACACGAACGAGCCCCAGCCGCCGGTGTCCGGGACGGACACGGAGCCGAGCAGCCGGCCGTCCGGTGAACCGGCCCGGAACTCGACCGTTCCGCCGAGGCCGCCGGAAGACGCACCGACCGTCACCGACGCGATGTTCTTGAGGTTCACCGGATCGAAGGCGACCCAGTCGCCGTCCTCGATCTCCGTCAGTCGCTTGCCGCCCGAGCCATCCGCTCGGTCCGCGACCACCACACCGTCGTGGGCGCCTCCGGTCGAGGTGAAGTGCTCCGCCTCCCGGAACGTGGTGCGCAGCGTCAGTGATGCCGAGCCGGTGAGTGCGGGGGAGTCCGGGGCACCCTTGTCCGTGTACTGCGCGGTGATCCCGTAGTAGAGGTTCTGGCCCGGCCCGTGGCTGTCACCGGCATCCGTGGCGATCTCACCCGCGCACCCGGTGTAGTTGTCGAGCGGGTGCAGGTGCGTGTCGTGGCCGAGCTGGGACTGCACCACGACCCGCGAGCAGTCGATCGGCGCGTCCTTGCCGTCCTCCTTGTCCTTCACCTTCACGGTGAAGGGGATGGTGTCGCCGAAGCTGAACATGCCACCGTCCGGGGGCTGTTGGATCGTCACCTGGGGCCTGTTGTTGCCGACGGTGATGTCCTGGACCGCGAGTCCCGTCAGACCACCCGGCCCGGTGACCGTGAGGCGCGCCGTGAACAGGCCCTTGGTCCGATAGGTGTACGAAGGGTTGGCCTCGGTCGAGTCGGTGCTGCCGTTGCCGTCGAAGTCCCAGGCGTACGTGACCGGTTGTTCGCCGGGGAGGCCGGATCCGGCGCTGGAGAACGCGACGGTCAGCGGGGTCGAGCCGTTGTCGCGGTCGGTGGTGATCTTCGCGTCGGGCAGCCGGCCGTCACCGACGTAGTCGATGCGGTAGATGCCCGCGCCCTCGTTGCTGCCACCGCGGCCCGTACCGCTGCCGAGCCCGAAGTCGATGACGTACAGCGCCCCGTCCGGGCCGAAGTCGGCGTCGAACGGCTGGTTCCACGCCATGTCCTTGAAGACGCCGTTGATGGACTGGAGATCGCCGGCCGCCACAGGAGCGAACCTCGGATCCGAGAACGTCTGGTCCTCCCGCTGGAAGGAGAAGGTCTTGAACCAGCGTCGGGTCAGCTCGTAGTTGAGCCACTTCCCCTCGAAGTACTCGGGGAACTTGGTGCGGTAGGTGTTCTCGGGGTCGTAGTCGTAGACGGGACCGCTCATCGGGCCGCCGCCCCCGGTGCCGAGCTCCGGGAATTCGGCGGACGCGGAGTACGCGTACCAGACGGTGGCCGGCTGTGCGGGCGGCAGTTCGCGCAGACCGGTGTTGTTCGGCGAGTCGTTGACGAGCGCGGCGCAGTCGAAGGCCGGACCCGAGGTCTTCGTGGTGAAGTCGTAGTCGTTGAACGGGGTGTTGTTGCCGGTGCAGTAGGGCCAGCCGAAGTTCCCCGCCTCCGTGATGCGGGTGTACTCGACCGTCCCCTCGGGCCCGCGGCCGGCAACGGCCTCCCTGGCGTCGGGTCCGTAGTCCGCGACCATGAGCGCCCCGCTCAGCGGGTCCGTCGTGATCCGGAACGGATTGCGCATGCCCATCGCGTAGATCTCCGGGCGGGTCCTGTCCGTGCCCGGCGCGAAGAGGTTGCCCTCGGGCACCGTGTACGTGCCGTCGTCCTCGGGAGTGATCCGCAGGACCTTGCCCCGCAGATCATTCGTGTTGCCGGAGGTGCCCTGTGCGTCCCAGGCGCGGCGGCCTTCGCCCTCGTCGATGGGCGCGAAGCCGTCGGATGCGAACGGATCCGTGTTGTCGCCCGTCGCCGCGTAGAGATTTCCGGCCTTGTCGAAGGCCAGCGAACCTGCCATATGGGAGTTGGCCCTGCCCTCGCCCCGGAAGGTCGGAATGGTCAGCAGGCGCTTCTCGGACGCGGGATCGACGGTGTTCCCGGAGGCGGTGAAGCGGGAGAGGTTCAGCCGTTTCTCGGTCTTGTCGGAATGCAGCAGATAGAGCCAGTTGTTCTCGGCGAACCCCGGATCGAGCGTGAGGCCGAGGAGCCCGTCCGACTGACTGGTCATCTCCGGCGTGTACGCGAAGTCCAGCGCCGTCGACACCTTCATCGTCTGCTGGTCGATGACCTTGAGCTTTCCCGTGCGCTGGGCGAAGAACACCCGGCGGTCGGGGGCGACGGCCAGCTCGAACGGGTCGGCGAGATCGCTGGTGGCCAGCGGAGTGCGCTGGAACGAGCCCGTCCGGGTGGCCGTGCAGTCACCCTGCTCGGCACCCGCGGCCCATTCGATGCCGCCCAACAGGTGCTTGACGAAGCCCTCCTCCTGGAAGGCCGAGGCCGCATGACCGCCCGCGGTGAACCAGGAACGCCCGCCGTCGTAGTTCTGGCACCAGGACCACGGATGGTCCACACCCTCGTCGAGCCCCGTGATGCCGTCGCGCACCTTGATCTGCGCGAGGGTGTGCACCTGGGAGGTCGGATTGGTGCGCCAGTTGTACCACTCCTCGGTACGTTCCCAGAGGTCGGGAAGGTCCTTGGTGGAGGGGTGTGCGTGGTCGAGGACCTTGACGCGTCCGGTCTGCACCGCCGGGTGCTGGTCGAAGATGGCGCCGACGAGACCCTCGTACCAGTCCCAGTCGCGCTCACTCGCGGACGCGGCATGCAGACCGACCCAGCCGCCACCCGCCCGGATGTACTTCTGCAGGGCGGCCCGCTCGTCGGCGGTCAGCAAGTCACCTTTCTCCGGTGTGGAGTTGGTGTTGTTGAACACGATGGCCTGGAAGCGGGCCAGATCGGTGTCGTTGAAGACGGCGGAATCGTCCGTCGCCTCGACCTCGAACCCGTTCTCGGAACCGAGTTTCTTGACTGCTTCGATCCCGGCGGGAATCGAGTCGTGGGTGAAGTTCGTGACCTCGGAGTAGACCATGACGCGGAACGGCGCCGCCTGGGCTCTCGGCGGAGAGGCCACCAGCAGACCGAGGATCAGCGCAAGAAGTGCGGTGAGGGCGATGAGGGGCGTGGGGAATGCCTGGGACGAGGAACTGCTCCGTAACGGGCGACTGCTCATTGGGCGCTCCCTGTGCGGTTGAAGCCGACTGTGGGGTGTAGAAAGCGCTTTCTGGAGTGCGTTGTTCAGAGTAGGTTCACGTCTTCGGCGGGGTCAATGGGTCGGCAGGGCTCGGTGGGACTTCCCGCGATTGTCGGTGCCGGGCGCTACGGTCGAACCGACCGCAGCCGCCGGAGCTCACCGGATCGGGGACCGTGGATGACCACCACCGCCGACGATGTACGCACCATCGCGTTGGCTCTGCCCGATACGGCCGAAAGGCTCGCCTGGGGGCAGCCCACCTTCAGGGTGGCCGGCAAGATCTTCGCCGCGCTGGGCGATGACGACACGACCATGGGTGTGAAGTGCCCGGTCGAGGACCGGGCCGAGCTGATCGCGTCCGAGCCCGAGAAGTTCTTCGTGCGCAAGGGGCACGACGACAACTACGCCTGGCTGCGGGTGCGGCTCGCCGCCCTGGAGGATGCGGCCGAACTGACCGCCGTCCTCACCGACTCCTGGCGGCAGGCCGCCCCGCGCAAGCTGCTCGACGCCCACCCGGAGCTGGGCCTTCCGCCGGCTGTCGACGGCTGAGGGGTACTCAGGGCCTCAGGAAGCCGGTGATCCGCTGCCGCAGACCGCGCGCATCCAGGCCGTGCGCCGCGAGGTGTTCCTCCAGCTGTCCGTACCTGCGCAGCTCGGCCCGGCCCACCCCGAGCCCGAGTACGCGGTGCGGCAGCTCGGTGAGTGCGTCGCCCGCCGCAGCCGTGGATGTGCCCGCCAGGTAGGGCTCGACGATCACGACATCGGCGGTGGGGCCCCCGCCGGCCGCCCGGCGCAGTCCCGCCGAGTCGAAGGGCCGCACGGTGGTCGCATACAGCACGGTCACATCCAGGTCCTGCGTCGCCGCGAGCACGTTGTCGAGCATCGGTCCCACCGCGATCACCACCCCGCCCGCTCCCTCCCGGACCGTGTCGAAGCCGGTCCCGCTGACGGGGCGGCCCGTTCCGTTGGACTGGAGGGAGAGGCGCACGTAGACACGGCCGTCCGCCGCGACTGCCTGTCTCAGGAGCGCCTCGGCCTCGTCCGGGTGGCCCGGCACATGCACCGTCCAGCCGTCGAGCGTGTCCAGGAGGGCGACGTCGCCCGGCGACATATGGGTGAAGCCCCCGGCCGGCCAGTCGTACGAGGCCCCGGCGCTGACCAGTACACCGCCGACCCCCTGGTGACCCAGGTCCAGCTTCACCTGCTCGAAGGGCCGCTCCACCAGGAAACTGGCGAAGGAGTGCATGAGCGGCCGCATCCCGGTCAAGGCCATCCCGGCCCCCGTGCCGATGAGCAGCTGTTCCCTGATCCCTACATTGATCACCCGGTCGGGATGCGCCCGCTCGGCCCGGTCGAAGCCGTCCCGGCTGATCTCGGCGAGCACCAGGGCGAGGCGGGGGTCCTCGTCCAGCAGTCGCGACGTGGTGGCGATGAACCGGTCACGCATGGTGTCCATGATGAAGTGCCTCCGTTGTCCTGTTCGTTGGGTGCGGGCGTTCAGCGCTTGGGTGTCACGCGGGCGATCACGGCGTGCGGCCGGCCGGGATGCGGCGCGGTGAAGGCGCCGTACAGCGCCTCGTGGTCCCGGCCGTCCACGACCCGTACCGACCAGCCGGCGGCCTCGAACCGTGCGGCGATGCCCCCGGGCCTGGCGTGGGTCGCGGAGGCGTTGTCGATCACCAGGGTGTGGAGCTGCTCGAGTCCGGCCGGGCCCGCGTAGGCGATCGCCTCGTGATTGCTGCCCTCGTCCAGCTCGGCGTCCCCCGTCAGTACCCAGACGCGTGGCTCGGTCAGCCCCTGCGCCCGAAGCCCCAGCACACTGCCCACGGCCAGCGGGAGACCGTGGCCGAGGGACCCGCTGCCGATCTCGGCACCCGGGACCAGCAGCCGGTCGGGGTGGTGCCCGAGCGGTGAGTCGTAGGACCCGAAGCCCGGGAGCAGCTCCTCGCCGAAGAAGCCGCGTGCGGCCAGCACGGCGTAGTACGCCATGGGTCCGTGGCCCTTCGAGAGCAGGAACCGGTCGCGGTCGGGGGCGTCGACGGTGCCGGGCGAGACCCGCAGCACCCGGTCGTACAGCACCCAGAGGGCGTCCAGTGTGGAGGTCGCGGCGGGCCCGTGCTTCTCGTCGCCCGTCATCAGGCTCATCAGCCGGTTCAGGTCGCTGTACCCGTGGACCGGCACGGCAGTCGTGTTCGTCATGCCGCTCAGCGTTCAACATCAAGCATGGTTGAGGTCAAGGTCCGTAAACGGGTTCGTGACCACCCGTCCGAGTGCGGTATTGTTCTCATGCGCGTTCGGCCAGGGGAAAAGACCAGGTCAGATGGGCATCGGGACGTGGCGCAGCTTGGTAGCGCACTTGACTGGGGGTCAAGGGGTCGCAGGTTCAAATCCTGTCGTCCCGACTCGAGAGAGTCGCAGGTCAGGGCCGTTTTCGGAGAAATCCGAAACCGGCCTTTGATCATTTCTGGGGACCAGTTGGGGACCGGTGTTCTTGGCTGACGCCGCCGGAGGTGGCGTCGGTGTCGGCGAGCATGAAGGCGTCGGCGTTATCGAGCGCCGTCGCACGGGCACGCGCACCACGATCTGCCCGGCTTCGGGTACGGGGACCTGGCGGGTGGTCCGGTCGGGTCAGGGACCACCGAGCAGGGCGGTCATCGTCTCGGGCAAGCGGGGCTCCCCCCGCGGGTGTTGGGTCAGTGGCTGCGGGTGCGCGGGGCGTTGTACGGCTCGTCGGTGATCCCTCGACGGCGGCGCGGACGCTCGCGGGGCGCGTTCCGTGCCTCTGGCTCGTCGCCCGCTCGAGCCCCCGGTCATTGTCCAGCGGGGAAGTCCGTCGAGGCTGCCAGGCCACGCTGCGCCTCGAAGTCGTCGATCCGCTTGCGCAGCACGCCGAGGGTCGAGTCCAGTGCTTGCGAGCCGAGCATCATCCGCAGGGGTGCCGGTTCGATGTCGACGGATTCGATGATGCGCGCGGCCATGCGCTGTGGGTCTCCGGGCGCCAGTCCCTTCGCCGGGTCGAGCATGGCCTGGAAAGCATGGGCGGGGTTGCCGTCGTAGACGTCCATGAGTTCGGCGACCTGAGCGCTGCCGTACCGGAACTCGGTGCGAGCCCCGCCCGGCTCGACGATCGTCATGCCGATACCGAACGGAGCAACCTCCTGTGCCACCGACTCGACGAATCCTTCGATGCCCCATTTGGTGGCGTGATACATGGAGTTGCCCGGGAAGGCGACCTGCCCGCCGTAGGTGGAGAGCTGGATGACGCGTCCGCCGCCCTGAACGCGAAGGTGGGGCAGGGCGGCGCGGATGAAGGTGATGGAGCCGGTGAGGTTGGTGGCGATGATGTGGTCGATCTGGGCGTCGGTGAGTTCTTCGGCGGCCCCGAACAGCCCGTAGCCGACGTTGGAGACGACGACGTCGACCCGGCCGGCGGCGAACGCCTCGTCCACCACCTTGCGTGCGGCGGTGGTGTCGGTGACATCGAGCAGGGGTGCCGTGAAGGTGTCCGGATAGGTCTCGAGCAGGTCGGCCACTGTCTCCGTGGACCGGACGGTACCCCGGACGCGGTCACCCTTCTGCAGGAGCTGAGTGGTCAGGGCGCGGCCGAATCCGCGGCTGACGCCGGTGATGAGCCAGGTACGCGTGGTCATGCTTCTTCCTTCGTGGACGTGGTTCTGGAGGCGGCGGCCGGGGCGATGGCATCAACGGTGGCCAGGGCATGGAGCATGCGCGGGTAGCCGACAGTGAGGGCGGCGATCAGAAGGGGGCGGTTGTTGTCGACGTTCAGGTTGGCCGCCACATGCCCCTTCACCTGTGGGCCGGCGCCGCCGAGGGCGGAGGCGAGCTGCGTCATCAGCCGTTCCGGATCGGTGACGGCCGGGGTCGAGACGTGGCCGGGGAAGAGCCGCTCGTGTGCCGCTGCGGTAGGGGGCGTGCGGGCGGTCACGGGCGCACCAGCACCTTCAGTGCCTCGCGGTCGTTCATCGCCCGGTAGCCCTCCGCGATGTCCTCCAGGTCGACCGTACGGTCGAAGACGCGGCCGGGCCGGATCGAGGCGTCGAGGATGTGCGGCATCAGCTCCTCGATGTAGGCGCGGGCGGGGGCCACACCGCCGGTGAGGGTGATGTTGCGCATGAAGTCACGTCGGTGAACTGCGGGGCGCCGACCCGGCTGATCGTGCCGCCGTCGCGCACGACGCCGAAGCTCTGCACGATGGCGTCCTGCAGTCCGACGCATTCGAGGACCTTGTGGCTTCCCTCGCCGCCGGTCAGCTCGCGTACACGGGCGATACCCTCCTCCCCGCGCTCGGCGACCACGTCCGTGGCCCCGAAGTCGCGGCCCAGGTCGGTGCGCGCGGTGTGGCGGCCCATGAGGAGGATCTGCTCGGCGCCCAGCAGCTTGGCGGAGATCACGGCGGCCAGGCCCACCGCGCCGTCGCCGACGACGGTGACACTGTCGCCGCGGTGCACGCCTGCGGTGCGGGCGGCGTGGTAGCCGGTGCACAGGATGTCGGAGAGGGTCAGCAGGTCCGGCAGCAGGTCGGAGTCCTCGCCGACCGGCAGCTTGACCAGGGTGCCGTCGGCGTGGGGGACGCGGGCGGCCTGGCCCTGGCCGCCGTCGACGCCGTTCACCCCCCACGATCCGCCGCGCACGCAGGAGGTCTGCAGGCCCTCGCGGCAGTACGCGCAGGTGTTGTCGGAGTAGACGAACGGGGCCACCACCAGATCACCGGGATTCAGCGTGCGCACAGCGGAGCCGGTCTCCTCGACGACGCCGAGGAACTCGTGGCCCATGTGGCGGGGGCTGTCGGTGGGCGGTGCCGACTTGTACGGCCACAGGTCACTGCCGCAGACGCAGGACAGCACGACCCGAATGACCGCATCGGTGGGATTTTGGATCGTGGGGTCGGCGACGTCCTCGACGCGTACGTCGGCGGCGGCATACAGCAGGGTGGCTCGCATGAGTAAAGCTCCTGGGGGTGCAAGACAGTGTGGCGGGGGCTGCCGTCGGTGACGGCGTGGCTATCTGCGGGGCTCGGCGCCGGCCGGGCTCGGCGTCTGCGGGGCTCGGCGCCGGCCGGGCTCGGCGTCTGCGGGGCTCGGCGCCGGCCGGGCTCGGCATCAGCGCGGCTCCAGGCGGAGGGTGGAAGCACGGGCGCTGTCGGTCAGGACGTGCTCGACGATGCTCGGGTAGCGCCCGTACTTCTCCCGGTAGGCGGTGTCCACACCCGCGTACTCGTCGGGGCCGGCTTCGCGGAAGGTGACGTCCTGCCGTACACCGCCGGCTTCGATGCGGCCCTGGTGACGGGACTGCGTTCCCTGGTACCAAGGGCCGGCGGTGCCTTTGACCGAGCGGACGTAGACGTGGTCGCCGGCGCGCACCACCCACATGGTCACCGGATTGCGCAGCGTGCCGTCGGCGCGCTCGGATGCGAGGTCCAGCTCCTCTGCAGCGCCGATCTCTTCCAGGTCCGAACCGTTCCAGGTCGTCATGATCGTTCCTCCGGGCCGTTCAGGAGCCGAGGGCGACGTTGCCGAGTCTGCTGACCACGGCCGGGTCGCGGTGGTCGAAGAACAGGGAAGCCCCGGTGTCCAGGGCAGCGACGGCTGTCATCTGGTCGTCGGTGAGCGCGAAGTCGAAGACGTCGAGGTTCTCCGCCATGCGCTCGGCGCGCACCGACTTGGGGATGACGACGACGCCGCGCTGGATGAGCCAGCGCAGCACGACCTGCGCCACGGACTTGCCGTGCCCGTCGGCGATCTCGCTCAGGTGCGGGTCGGTGAAGAGGTTGTTGCGTCCCTCGGCGAAGGGACCCCACGACTCGATCTGGACCCCGCGCTCGCGCATGACCTCCTGGTCCGCTGTGCGCTGGAAGAACGGGTGGGTCTCGACCTGATTCACCGCGGGGGTGATCTCGTTGTGGTCGACGAGGTCCACGAGCCGGTCCGGGTAGAAGTTCGAGATCCCGATCGCCCGGATGAGACCTTCCTTGTGCAGGCTCTCCATGGCCCGCCAGGAGCCGTAGACGTCTCCGTAGGGCTGATGGATCAGGTAGAGGTCGAGGTAGTCCAGACCGAGCTTGCGCAGCGAGGTGCCGAAGGCGCGCTTCGCCTTGTCCTCGCCGGCGTCGGAGATCCACAGCTTGGTCGTGACGAACAGGTCTTCGCGCGGGATGCCGCTGCGCTTGATCGCGCGACCGACGGCCTCCTCGTTGCCGTAGGCCGCGGCCGTGTCCAGGGACCGATAGCCGGCGGCGAGGGCATCGGTGACGGTCTGCTCGGTCTGCTCGGGCGGGATCTGGTAGACGCCGAAGCCGAGGACCGGCATCTCGATGCCGTTGTTCAGGGTGACGGTCTGCATGGCTGTCCCTCGTTCTTGGGTAGGTGCGGATACCGGGAGTCAGCGTTCGAGCATGTGCCGGGCGCTCTCGGGATGGGTTTCGCCGGCGGCCGGGGGCAGGCTGGAGAGCCTGTCGAGCTGCTCGGAGGTCAGCTGGACATCGGCGGCGGCGGTGTTCTCCTCGACCCGGTGAACGCGCTTGGTACCCGGGATGGGGGCGATGTCTTCACCCTGCGCCAGCAGCCAGGCCAGCGCGACCTGCGCCGGAGTGGCCCCCGCGTCCGCGGCAACGGCCTGGACCTCGTCGGCGATCCGCAGGTTGCGCTGGAAGTTCTCGCCGGTGAAGCGAGGGTTGCCGTGTCGGAAGTCGCCTTCCTTGAACGCGGACTCGTCCCGGACCGTGCCGGTGAGGAAACCGTGGCCGAGCGGGGAGAAGGGCACCAGCCCGATGTTCAGCTCGCGCAGCACCGGCAGGACCCGCTCCTCCAGTCCACGGGTCCACAGCGAGTACTCCGACTGGACGGCGGTGACGGGGTGGACGCCATGGGCGCGGCGGATGGTGTCCGGGCCGGCCTCCGACAGGCCGAAGAAACGGACCTTGCCCTCGGCGATGAGCTCCGCCACCGCCCCGGCGGTCTCCTCGATCGGAGTGTTCGGATCGACACGATGCTGGTAGCACAGGTCGATGTGGTCCGTACCCAGCCGCTTCAGTGAACCTTCCACGGCACGGCGGATGTTTTCCGGGCTCGAGTCCAGGTTCCACGCACCGGCACCGGCGTGGGCGATCATGCCGAACTTCGTCGCCAGCACCGCTTCCTCACGCCTGCCCTGCAGGGCCAGGCCTACCAGCTCCTCGTTGGCGTAGGGGCCGTAGATCTCGGCCGTGTCGATGAGGCTGACGCCCAGCTCCAGCGCCCGGTGGATGGTGCGGACGGATTCCGCGTCGTCGGTCCCGGAATCGCTGTAGCCGTGGGACATGCCCATAGCGCCCAGCCCGATACGGGAAACCTCCAGGTCGCCCAGCTTGATGTGCTGCATCGCTTGTCGCCTCTCGTCGTTCCCCGGCCGGTCGTCGCAGTCGGGGGCTCGTACAGCGGTACCCGCCAGGCTCCGGTGCGTCTCAGCCGCTACGCCGTGCGGGCACATCGTGCCGACGCTGACCAGCTTGCCCCCGCGCGCCGACGACAGGCAGGGCGAGCCGTTCGGGGGAGTGGCCAGCGGGGGCGTGACAGGGCCCCCCTCGGCAGGCGTGTCAGGACGACGCCGGAGGGACACTTGCCTCATGGGACCTGAGCAGCACAGCAGCGGCGACGAGCTGGGACGTTTCCTGCGTGCCCGCCGCACACAGACCAGTCCGCAGAGCGCCGGCCTCACCCCCGGCCCCGGCGTGCGCCGCACTCCCGGCCTGCGGCGCGAGGAACTGGCCACCCTCGCCGGGGTCAGCATCGACTACTGCACCCGGCTCGAACGCGGCAAGGAGACCAGGCCCAGCCCCGCCGTGATCGACGCCCTCGCCCGCGCCCTCCAGCTCGACGATGCCGAGCACCAGCACCTGCGTGCCCTGGCCGTGCGCGCCGCCCGCTACGCGCCCGAGCCCGCGCCGGCACCCAGCCGCACCGTGCGCCCGCATGTGAAGCTGCTGCTGGAGAGCGTGCGCCCGAACCCGGCCTACGTCGTCAGCCGCAGTATGGACGTCCTGGCTCACAACCCCGGCGGTCTCGCCCTGTACGCCGGCATCGCCGAGTGGCCGGTCAAGCAGCAAAACCTTGCCCGCTACCTCTTCCTCCACCCGTCTGCTCGTGATGTCTTCCCTGACTGGGAGAACCAGATCCGTGGCTGCGTCGCCCGATTGCGCGCTCTGGCCGGCACCGACCCCGACGCTCCCGACCTCACTCAGCTCGTCGGCGAACTGCTGCTCAAAAGCCCCGCCTTCGCGGGCCTGTGGGAGCGCTACGAGGTCACCGGCCGCAAGATCGCCACCAAGACCTTCCAGCATCCTCAGGTCGGGAAGATCACCCTCGCCTTCCAGGGGATGGCCCTGGAAGGCACCCCAGGCCACCGGATGGGCATCTACACCGCCGAACCGGGAACACCCGACCATGACGCCATGCTCATCCTCGACATGACCACCGCACCTGCCGAGCCGAGGCCCTCCACGCAGCAGCGGTGAACCGCGCAGAGGTGCCGTGCGACACGCTCGCCGACGAAGAAAGCCGTGACAGAGAACGGGCCGTCCCAGGTGCGACCACCGGCGATATCGCTTCCTGAACCGCCCCGTGTCGCACCAACGGGGCGGCATGGCGGAGAGCCTCGCCGGGCCGCCGTGATTCCGCGCTCCGCCTACCGAGGTCAGGGACGGTAGCGGGAGTGCCCGATATGCCAGACGTAGGAGGCGGCAATGGACTCCAGGGCCCCAGCGTGATCGGCGAGTTCACCGGCGGAACCGGCGGTGAGTTCGGTGAGGCGACTACGCAGGATGACGGCCTCTTCTTCACACATCCGGGCAGCTCGTCGGAAAGCACTCTCGATGTCGCAGTCGTACTGATGCATCAGTAGCGTCGGCAGGCTCAGCGGGCCCGGCCCACCGTGGGCTGCTTCCTTCGCGTACGAAGCGACATCGTTGATCCATCCGGCGAGGTTGCCTACGGCCGATTCCACCTCTCGGACCGCCGTCGAGGAACGCTGCTGCGGGGTGAGCTCGTATCCGAGCGCCACCTCCGCGGCTGCCATGACGGTGCGTACGAAGACCGTGTGGGGGCGCATGGCCCGGTAGTCACGGACCGTGACCTGGTCGGGGGCGTGGAGGTGATGTGCTTCCCAGAGGATACCGAAGAAGTTGTCGCGCAGGTGGGCGGTGATCCTCAGATACTGGGTGGGCGTGGCCCGTTCCTCGAAGCGGGCCAGAAGGTCCCGCAGGGATGCGCCGAAGACGCTCGGCTCGACGGCGGACCGTTCGTCGTGGTGGCCGGCGAGCAGTTCGATGAATTCACCGCTCCTGCGGACCAGTTCGGCAAGGTCGTCGGCTCCCGCGGTCTCACCGCAGGTGTCGTCGAACGCGGTCAGCCACAGGAACAGGTCGGCGCAGAGAAAGAGGCTGCCGATGTCGGCCGTCGGGAGGGTGCGGGCGATGCCCTGGCTCGTGATGTTGCACAGGGCCGCTCGCGCGCCCGGCGAGCCGATCAGGGGATAGGTGGTGAGCCAGTCGTCGGCATGCCGCTCGATGGCGTCGGCGTGAGGGCTGATGGGGAAGGGGCCGGGAAAGGAGTCGCGGAGGTCGGGCATCGGCAGTGCGGCGGGGAGCGAACGGGGCGCCCCTGGAGGGGAGTCGCTCATGCCGCAATCTCCACGACCGCATGCTTCCTGGCCTCGACGGTCATGTCGAGGGAGGACGGGTGCACGGTGATCTCGGGTATCGGGCGGACCGGCTTACCGGGGGCCGGGCGCAGTCGCCATCGGGACGCGACGAGTGCCGTGATGACAACGGCCTCGGTCAGGGAGAACTGGTCGCCGATGCACATTCTCTTGCCGACCCCGAACGGGATGAATGCTCCTCGCGGCGGCTGGGGCCGTTCCGGGAGCCAGCGGTCGGGGTCGAAGCGCAGCGGGTCGGGAAACAGTTCCGCGTCCCTGTGCATGGCGTAGGGGCTCCACATGACGTCGGTCCCTGCCGGCAGACGGAATGCGCCGATCTCCACAGGGGAGATGGCCTGCCGGGTAAGGATCCAGGCGGGATTGTGCAGCCGCAGGGTCTCGTCGACGAGACGGCGAGTGAAGACGAGCTGGGGAATGTGCTCGAGGGCGATCGGTCCGGCGGCGAGCACGGAGTCGACTTCCTCGTGCAGTCTGCGCTCCAGTTCCGGATTCTGGCCCAGCTCGTGGAAGAGCCAGGCCAGGGTGACCGCAGTGGTCTCGGATCCTGCGGCGAGCAGCGCCGTGACCTCCGCCATGACCTCCGCGTCGCTCAGATGACCGCCGGTCTCGTTGGGGGCGGTCATGAGCAGGGAAACGAGGTCGTCGTGTGCGTCGGGGTTCGCCCGGTGGTCGGCGATGATGGCCGTAATGGCCTCGCGCAGTACGGCGTTGGCGGCCCGTGCCTTGCGGTTGCCGGGCGTCGGCAGCCGTTCCAGGGCCGAGATGGGGACCATGGCGTGCGTCAGAGCGGCCTTGAAGACTGTGTCGACGCTGTTGAGGATCGTCTGTGCCGGTCCGGGTTCCGGGGTGGAGGAGAACAGGGCCGCCATGACGACGCCTTGGGCCATCAGCTGCATTTCATTGCACACGTCGACGGTTTGGTGGTCGCTCCACGCCGAGATGGACGGTTCCACGGTGTCCCGCATCATCTCGATGTAGCCCTTGACCTGTTCGCGGTGGAGGGCCGGCGACATCATGCGCCGTCGGTTCAGGTGCTGCTTCCCCTCTGCCACAGGCAGCGGGTTTCCGCCGAAGAGCTTGAGCTTGTCGAAGAGCAGCCCCTTGTTGAAGTGCTGGGACCGGCGGGTGAGTACGTCCTGGAGCAGCTCGTGCGAGTTGATCACAACCATCGGCTTCGGGCCGATGTTCATGCGCACGATGGGCCCGTAGGAGCGGAGTTTCTGGACGTACGCCAGTCGGTCCCTGATGAGCGGCAGTGCGTGTCCTATGAGCGGCAGTCGCCCGGGTGCGGTCGGCGGAAGATCTTTGTCGGCGCTCAAGTGCCTGTCCTCATTGTCTTGCGTGTTCACGGGTGTTCGTGCAGGTGGTCGATCGACTCAGAGGTGACGGATCCGCAGCATCTCTCGCGCGCAGAGGATCTCGGCTTCGATCATCGCGTCGGGCGCGTAGAGGGTCTTGTCGTGCCACAGGGCGGGGTGCTGGGCGCGTGCGTCCACTGCGGCGTCCAGGTATGCCTCGGCGCGCACAAGGGCGCGGACCTGGCGTGGCCCGGGTGCGGGAGGGGCGGCGGAGAGCAGAATCTTGACGGCGTACGCGGTCTCCTCGGCGGTGCCGCCCCAAACGCCCCAGGAGCCGTCGTCCCGTTGCGTGTCCGCGGTCCAGGCGGCGGCTTGTGCGACCGCGGCCGTGGCATGGTGACCGCCGTGCTGTGCGAGCGCGCTCACGCACCGCTCGGTGGAGTAGTAGGGGGAGGCGTGCCATTTGTCGGTCCAGTGGCCTTCGGTCCTCTGCTGGCCGATCAGCCAGTCGCACAGCTTGTCCGAGCGGGGATCGTCGATGCCGTCCGCCGGAGGCAGGTGCTGCGAGCAGCTGACCAGTGCCTGGAGTGCATGGGCGTTCGCTGTGACCGACCCGGTGTCCTCTCCGATGTAGCAGTCGAAGTGGCTGCCGTTGTGGAACAGGTCGAGCGGGCCGGGCCCGTACGGCCGGCCGACGAGTGAGGCCACCAGTACGGCCATGGCAGTGTCGTCGGCATCCGTCATGAGGCCGGGTGCGCCGCGCACTCCTTCAGGGTCGTAGATTTCGTCGACCCACGTACGGACGGTGGGCACGCCGGCGGCCGGCAGGCCTGCCCTGGCCAGCGCAGCGGCAACCCACAGCCGTTCGAAGACGCGGATAGGCGCTGCTTCGGTGAAGAGACCGTCGTATCGATGTGCGACGGGTTCCAGGTGGGCGACAGCCTCTTTCACGGCGGCAGATGTACGTCGTGATGCGGCCCAGGCGGCGGTGGCGGCCGGCGAGCTACCCAGGAGACCGTCGATGTCGGGTATGAGAGCCGGAGGTATGTGCCCGGCTATGCCTTCAAAGGTGTGGTGGAGTTTGACGGGAAGGGCACCTGCCGCCTTGTACCGTCCGGCGACGTATGCGGGGGCCCCCTCGTGATACCCGCCCGGTACCGCCAAGCGGTCTGCCGTGCCTACCCCGGCGAGGCCGGGAATTTCCTCGGCGGCGAGGGCTAGGTGCTCGTTGACCTCGGAGATGAGGCTGGGCACGAGGAGCTCGGCTGCGGCCGTGTCGGGCCACGGGCCCTGCGGCGGAAGTGCGCGCAGCGCGGCAAGGCCTCGTCCTGCTGCGCTTGTGAGCCGGTCCCTGACATCCCCGGAGACGGTGGCCCGCCGGAGTACCGCCAGCGTGGCCTCGACCGCGCTGAGGGTCGGGAGCAGACGATAGGGCTCCGGGCCGTCCCCCCAACTGCCGTCGGATGCCTGCTCATCGAGCAGATATTCGACCCGGCGCGTCTCGCCGTGCAGCCAGGGTGCCGCCGAGGTGACGCGGGCTGTCTCGTACAGGGAAGGGCGGACGCTGCCCCACCTGTCCTGGTCGACCCTGGCCACCAGACGGGTGGCCTGTTCGGAAAAGGTCGTACCGGTGGGCGCGTTGCTCATGGGGGTGGTTTTCTCCTCACTGTCGGGATGTACGTACGGGCGGTGCTGCCCTTATGCCTGGCGTATGGTCGCGGCGTCCGCAAGACGGCGCAGGGCGGCCGTCGTGACGTCTGGGAAGGGGGCCTCGTCCAGGGCTGTGAGCGCGGCGGTCCGTCGCACGGAGATCATTTCCTCCACGCTCTCGCGGGCGCCTGTGGAGTCGAGGACGGAACGGACCGCGTGCGCCTGATCCTCGTTCAGATCGCTTCGGCCGACGAGGCTGCGCAGGGTGTCCAGCTCCGCGGGAGAGGCTCGCTGGAGCGCGAGTGCCATCAGTACGGTGCCTTTGCCCGCGCGTAGATCGTCGAGTACTGATTTGCCTGTGTCGAGGGAATCACCGAAGACCCCGAGCAGGTCGTCACGCAGCTGAAACGCTTCTCCCAGCGGTATGCCGAATCCCGTGCACGCCTCCAGCACCGGCGGAGCGGCACCGGCCAGCGCCGCCCCGATGTGCAGAGGGCGCTCTATTGTGTATTTCGCTGTCTTGTACCGGATAATGTGCAACGCTGTCTCGACATCGTCGGACAGGCGGCCCGTGGTCTGAAGATCCAAAAGCTGGCCGTACATGACCTCACTCCGCATTTTCGCCAGGAGCGGCCGTACTTGGGCAAGCCGGTCAGGTGCGGCCCCCGCTGTTTCCAGCAGTTCGTCGGACCACACGAGCGCCAGGTCTCCGAGGAGTACGGCGGCGCCGAGGCCGTGCGCCTCGGCCCTGTCGCGGCGCCCGCCGCCGTCGGTGTAGGCGCTGGCGAGCGCGCGGTGGGCGGACGGCTGCCCGCGACGTATGTCGCTGTCGTCCATCACATCGTCGTGTATCAGGGCGAACACCTGGAAGAGTTCGAGGCTGGCGGCCGCGCGTACGGCGGCCGCCGGGTCACCTGTCGCCCCTGCTGCCTCCCATCCGTAGAGGCACAGCATGGAGCGCAGGCGTTTACCGCCGACGAGGAGTCTGCGGAGGGTGGACGTCAGGTGCAACAGCTCGGTACCTGGGGCCGTTCGGTCCTTGGCGTCCAGGAACCCCGTCAGGGCGGAGCCCACCTTGTGGTGCAAAGAAGAGAGGTCAGGGAGAGCGGGGAGTATTTCTGTCATCGGTCGATCCCTTAATCGAGAACCGTCGTGAAGTTCTTCATGCGCACAGAGGACGGGCCGGAGACAGAACTCTCCTGGATGGCGCGGTGGTGCCGACCGTTTCCACGGACTGCACCACCGCGTCACAACGGCCGTGTGAGGCTGGGCCGAGGGCCTCTACGACGCGCTGAGATCTGTATCCGCCACGGCTGACCCGTCATTCCTCCTGGAGCCGGCGGGGCTCCGGGACCAAGGCGTTGCGCCCTTGGCATCGGGGGTCAGCGGCGTGAACCGTGCGGGCAGCGCGGTGAGCGTCCGGTGGACGGCCCCGGCCCGGTAGGCGAGTTGTTCAGCGGGGACGGCCAGCTCGATGTCCGGCAGATAGCTGACGAGGCGCTCGATCGCGGTGGTGGCGATGAGCAGTGCCACGTCACTGGCGGGACAGGCGTGAGGACCAGCCGCGAAGGCCAGGTGCGCCTTGGTGCCCGAGCGGTAACCATCGGACGGGGCCCCGGCGTGAGGACAGGTGTTCGCGGCGGCGTACGAGACCATGACGGGTGAGCCTGCGGCTATGGCCGTCCCGTGGAAGTTGATGTCCTCCTTGGGCACATGGAAGCTGTAGTTGGCCAAAGGCGATTCGTTCCACAGCGCGTCGTTGATGGCATGCTGGATGGGCAGACTGCCGGTGGTCAGGGTGCCGAAATAGCGCTCGTCACTCAGCATGCGGACGAGCGTGTTCGCGATGAGATTGACCAGCGGTTCGTTTCCCGCGCCGAGCGTGATCAATATCTGGTTGGTGGCCTCTTCCTGGTTCAGGCCATTGGGGTGATCCATGAACCAGGAGGTCAAATCCTGGCCCCGCTGGGCGGACTTGGTGGCGTACAGCGTCTGAAGGTAGGCGCCGAACGACTGTCCGCCTGCTGCCTGCTTCTCCGGATCGCTGTCCACCATCGCCGCGAGGGCTTGCACAAGCCGTGGGCCGTGTTCGTCCGGCATGCCGAACAGGGCGTTGAAAATCATCAGGGGCAGCTGCTGCGCGTACTGACGGACGAGGTCGACACTTCCGGTATCGGCGAAGTCCTGGAGCAGCGTGTCGGCGTAACGGCACGTCAGGGCGCGCACCTCGTGGGGATCCAGGAGGCCGAAGCTGTCCGTGATCACACGCCGCAGGTGTGCGTGCTGCTCACCGTCGGCGAAGAAGAGGCTCGGCCGCCATTCCACCAGTGGCCTGATCGGACTGTCCTCCGGCACCTGGTGAAGCCAACTACGAGTGTCCTTGGACCAGGTGTCCGTGTCCCGCAGGAGTTCGATGGCGGCCTGGTAGTCGCTGACCAGATGGACAACGACACCAGGGGCGACCTCGGCGACTCCGACGGGCCCCTGCCGGCGCAGCAGTTCATAGCTGCGCTGGGGGTTGGCAGCGTGCTCGGCCCCGTACAGGGAGACGGGCGCATCGGTCGGGGTGATGGTCACGGGGTTTCGGCTCCGGAGGAGGAGATGGAATGGGCGGTCAACGCGATGAGGGCTTCGAGGCTGCTGTTCATATCACGGGCATCGCAGGTGACCAGCGGGGTGGTCGAGTCGAGATCGAGCTTCGAACGGAGCAGCTGTATCGGGTAGTCGGGCGAATCAGGGAAGGTATTGACGGCGACCGCGTACGGCAAACCGCGCTCCTCGATGAGATCCATCACCTCGAAGGACTCGTCCAGACGCCGGGTGTCGGCCAGGACGAGTGCTCCGAGAGCTCCGAAAGCGATGCCCTCCCACAGAGGAAGGAAGCGGCGCTGCCCCGGAGTCCCGTAAAGATACAGAACGATCTTGTTACCCGGCAGGGTCCGGCGGCCGAAGTCGATGGCCACCGTGGTGGTGGTCTTGTGGCGCAGACCGACGAGGCTGAGGTCGTCGGTGGAGGCCGCAGCGTCGGTCATGACCTCGTCGGTGTGCAGCGTCGGTATCTCCGACAGCGTTTGTATCGACGTCGTCTTGCCTACGCCGATGGGACCGGCGACGAGAATCTTGATGCGTTTGTGTGTCCCCTCCGGCAGGTAGACCGGGCGCGCGCTAAGCGACGAGGAGTTGGCGGAGTCCACTCAGAACCTCTTCCATAACTGCTTTCGACGGACGGTCGGCGCGCAACGCGGAGAGAGCGTCCGGAACAGGGTCACTTGCCTCTAACTGCCCCTCACTGACGAGCTGCCCGGCGATCATGAGGCTCGCGCCGACCGGGAGCTTGAGGTAGCCGGCCACCTCGATGACGCTGAGGTAGCCGTCCACGACGAGTTCGACCATGCGCAGCTGTATCGGTGTGTGATGAGAGGGGAGAGGAAGGCCGGTGGCGCGCAGGGCTGTCAGCCTGTCGAGGTTGCCCGTGATCGGGGCCTCGGAGCCCCCCGTTCCCAGATAGGGCGGAAGCAGCCTCCGCTCCCGACTCATGACAGGCCGTCCTGGGCGCGGGCGGGTACGGACATGCTCTGCTGGCCGAGCTTCATGGCCTGACGGGCCATTGCGCCCGCCACCACGCCCATGGGCATGTCGTCAGTGCCCGCGGCCGCGATCAGAGTGTTGTCCCCAGCAGGCATAACCATGTAAATGCCGTGTTCGTTCTGCGTGGTGGCAGTCACGAGTGGTGTGTTCTCCGGCTGGCCCAGAGCCGTATTGGTGGCAGCCCTGGCGGCGGCGTAGAAGGCGGACGTCATCGCGCCTATGCCTTCCGCGTCGTCCCGCTTGAGATTCTCCGAGGTCGCCTGAACCATCCCGTCGCGGGTCATCGTCAGGGCGTGCAGGACGCCCTTGATCTCGGTGATGGGCTTCAGGTACCAGGCGGACTGATCGGGCTGGCTGTAGCTGTTGAGGGTCACGGTGTTTCCTCCGAATCGGTGGTTGCTCGGCCGCTGGCCAGCCCCTCCTGGAAGTCGTTCCAGGTGTCCTGGGCGCGGAGAGGATCCTGGGGCCGGTACCTGGGTGCGGCATCCTCGGTGGCCGGTATCGCGGCGCTGCGCCGGTTGCGCTGAGGCAGTTCCGGCGCAGCCGCGGCAGCAGCTGAGCTGCGGCTGGGTGCGGAGTCGGCAGGCGGGGCCGGGACGGTGCGCTTGCGGACCTGGGGTGGCGAGGCAGGCAGCGGAGCCATTGCGGAAGGGGGTTTCGCCTCCTCGTTCATCGAGGTCAGCAGGTTCGGCGGAATCGACAGCACAGCACGCACCCCGCCGTAGGCAGATTGGTGGTTGACGGAGACGGCGAAGCCGTAGTCGGCCACCAGCCGGCCGACGGCGGCAAATCCCTGCGACGGTGGGTCACCGAGCTCGGTGAGCATCACCTCCTGCTGGTTGCCCGACAGCAGGCGTGTCCCGCGGATGGTCGCCTCCGCGGTCATGCCCGTACCCGAGTCGTCGAACGTGATGCAGACATTGCCGTTCCCGGTCTGGAGCACGCTGACTTCCACCATCAGGTCGTCGCGTGAATGCTCCAGCGCATTGGCCATCAGCTCCGCGCAGGCCATGGCGATGGGCTCGGCGGCACGTCCGACGACGCCGATGTCGGAGGACCGGAGCCGTGAGGTGATCTGGATGCGTTCGAAGCCGCGCAGCCGCGAGGAAGCACCACCGATGATCTCGGTCACATACGTGTCCTTGCGGACATGCCCCGGCCAGGCCCCGTACGCCACGGCGGACTTCTGAAGGAGCCGCAGAAGCTGCTCGTTGAGGTGGTCCGCCTTGAGCAGCCTGGTGGTCAGACTCTGCGGGGCGCTGAATTCGTGCTGCAGCTCGTCGATCTCCGTCTGCAGACGGTAGGAGAGCGCCTGTGCGTCCTGGTTCGTACCGCGCAGGGCAGCTCGGGCAGCAGCGTCCACACGGCGTCGTTCCTTGAGGAGACTGACGGATACGTGCTCGAGCACGGAGTCCAGGAGAAGCGCATCGTCGGAACCGGCGAGGTCCTCGTGCAGCAGGCCGGGAACGGGATGGTGTGAACTGATCAGATTCAGTGCCAGAGCAGGAAGCCGCGCGGAGACAAGGTGGCGTACCTCGTCGCGGAACTCCGCTGCATCGGCTTCGGCCTCCTTGGCGTGGGTCTCAGCGGATTTCTTCTCCTGCGCTGCGGTCAGCGCACGCCCTTCGGCATCTCGCATACGGGATTCAAAGCCATTGCGGGCCGATTCGTATTCATTGCCGCGCCGTATGTGTTTCCTGCGCGAGCGTGCCAACAGCACGACAGTGACGGCCATAAGGACTGTCACGGCGCCGAGTGCTATGGCGGAGTCTGATAGCAAGGTCACGGGGGAGGGGTCCTAGGGTCGGGTTCGAGCTGCCGGGAACTTGCCCGGCGGACACGTCGGTCGATAGAGGCTGGCTGTCATTTCCGGATGCGCCTGGCGGCCCTGTCCGTCCTGTGGTCGAGCGTCGTTCGCAGGGTGTGAATGATCTGTGAAGGATGAACAAGCGGAGGCGGCTCGGTCGCTCCTCGACGGCCGACCCGGCACGGAGCAAAGGAAGGCAGTCGCAGGTGCGGCGCTGTGGTCCTTGGCGGCTTTCTCCGGTTCGCTTCCGTCGGACACCCCGTCACAACCACTGCGACGCCGCGCCTTTGGCGCGGCCGCAGGGCCATCCGGCCTTCGTGAACAGGGGATCAGGGTCCATCAGAGCTCCGTCGAGAACGGGGTCGCAGGCGATATCGGGGCTCTCCGCCATCAAGTGCAGTGGTGCCGCAGCGACCCGGCATGCCAAAACGCCGTCATTGTACGGCGGTTGAAGCGCTTGCGCAGCGTGGGCGAGTGCGACAACCGGAACCTATTCAGGGCGAAGGGGATCATCCTTGCAGCCGGCCCGGCTGCGGAACGAGCGCTTTCACCGCCGCCTACTGACAGTTCATCACCGCTCACCGGACGAAGCAGGCCCTGATGCGTTATCCCGCAGGGTGATTCGCGAGTTGATGTCTGTTTCGTGATGACGATTGGATGAATTGTGTTGGTCGTCAGCTCGTGCCTGCTGCTGTCGGCCCCGCCCGTTCCCGACTTTTCGAACTCGTAGCACAGAGGCCGCATCGGATCTTTCCGATGCGGCCTCTGTGTTGTTTCGGGACTCTTCTCAGGCCGTCCGGCCGGAGCCCGCTCCCGTTGCGGTCTTGATGCCCTTGGTGATGTCGTCCAGGACGGAGAGTTTCGGCGCCTTGGTGTTGACGTCGAATCCGGAGCGGACCAGGACCAGCATGTTCTTGGCGTTGGGGGAGGGGAACGCGAGCGACTGGACGTATCCGTCGTCGCCGTTCTTCGTCACCACCTTCCAGCGCACCAGGTAGCCCTTCTGGCCGGCCACCGTGACCGCCTCGGACTTGAGCTGCTGGTGCGAGGTGATGCCTCCGTAGATCTCCTCGCCGTACGACTCCTCGGAGTTGGCCTTGATGTCCTTCTCCGCTGCGGCCTTCGCCGTTGTCGCCTCGTTCTTGAGGGCCTGTGCGGGGGCGGAGAACACGCCGCCGCGCACGCACGTCTGGCTCTCGTCGCCGGGGCAGGTGTACTCACCGGTGGTCACCCCGGCCCCGACCGGACCGGACCGGCCGGTCCAGCCGTCGGGTACGGGGATGCTGATTCCGCTGGCCAGGTCGGTCGCGTACCCCTCCTCGGTCTGCGGGATCTCCTCGCCGGGGTTCTGCCCGCCGCCTCCGTCCTCGCCGTCCTCGCCGCCCCCGGGTGCGCCCGGGCGGTCGGGGTTGCCCGACGGTGCGGGCGCGGGGGACGTGGCTGAGGTGCCGGCCCGGTCGCCGGAGTCGTCCCCCAGCAGATAGGCGCCGCCGCCGACGGCAGCGAGTACGACAACACCGGCGGCGATGCCGGTGCCGATGCGTATCCGGCGGCGCCGGACGGCCGCGGGCGCTGTGCGGAGCTGGTCGGTCCACCGGCTGCCGTCCCACCAGCGTTCCTGGCGGGGGCCGATTCCTGAATACCCGGGGTCTGCATGCCAGCCGGGCGGGGTCGTCTGGGTCACGAGGAGCACCGTAGGCGCACCGGGTGAGAATCGTATGAAACGCACAGCGTGGTTGTAGTCACTCCTCGCGGAAGCCGTGTCCGGCGAGCGATACGGCAACGCCGTTCACCGCCGGGCTTCGTGCATCGCCACGGCTGCCCCGGAGCTGCCGGCAATCGTGGCGACCTGACCCGTACATACGCGTACGCGGCGGCGGTGCGCCCGCACCTACGGCCGGGGTGGGGGCGTCCTCGGGCGGCGAAGGCAGCCGTGCCCGGCTACGGCTCGATCAGCCCGGCCCGGATGGCGTACCGGGCGAGCTCCAGGCGGTCGCGGAGGCCCAGCTTCTGCAGCAGGTTGGCCCGGTGCCGTTCGACGGTCTTGACGCTGATGACCAGAAGGCCCGCGATGTCCTTCGACGAGTGGCCCTCGGCGACCAGCTTGAGGATCTCCTCCTCGCGTTCGGTGATGGTCCGCGCCGGGACGTCGCCACCCTGCCTGACCCTGTCGAGGTAGTTGCGGATCAGGGCGGTCACCGCACCCGGGTAGAGGAACGGCTCGTCACGCATCGCTGCCCGGCACGCCTCCACGAGGTCCCGGTCCGCGACGGACTTCAGTACGTAGCCCGAGGCCCCGGCCTTGAGCGCTTCGAAGAAGTACTGCTCGTTGTCATACATGGTCAGCATCAGAATGCGCAGTTCGGGCTGGACCCGGGACAGCTCCCGGGCGGCCTGAAGGCCCGTCAGGCGGGGCATGGCGATATCGAGGATGGCCAGGTCGGGGTGTTCGGCGCGGGCCATGTCGATGGCCTCGGCGCCGTCGCCCGCCTCGGCGACGACCTGGAGATCCGGCTCGCCGTCGAGGATGAGCCGCACCCCCCTGCGGACGAGGGCGTGATCGTCGGCGAGCAGGATCCGGGTCGGGCCGGAGGACGAGCCGGAGCTCGGGGAGTGGGGCATGGTCAGGTGCTTCCGTTCCGGACAGGCACGTCGAGGCGTACTTCGGTACCGCCGGACGGACCGGCACCCAGGGTCAGTTCGGCGCCGATGAGCAGGGCGCGTTCACGCATGCCGCGCAGACCCGCACCCTCGGGGGCGCCCCCGAGGCCGCGGCCGTTGTCACGGATGCGCAGTTCCACTCCACCGGGGCTGCGGCGCAGCGAGAGTTCGAGCAGGGTGGCCCGCGCATGGCGGACCGTGTTGGTGAGGCACTCCTGGGCGATGCGGTAGACGACCAGCTCGGCCTCCTCGCCGAGGTTGGGCAGATCCTTCTCCATCTGCCGTCCGACCCTGAGGCCGTCCGGCGTCGGGGTCTCGGTGGTCAGCGCCGTCAGCGCACTGACCAGACCCAGCTCCTCCAGCATCCCGGGCCGCAGTCGGCGGGCGATCCGGCGGATCTCGTCCAGGCTTCCCCGGGTGATCTCCTGGACCTGGTGCAGGTCCTCGCGCAACGGGTCCGGGGCGTGGTCGGCGACCCTCTTGAGTTCGAGCAGGACGGCGGTGAGGGTCTGGCCGACCTCGTCGTGCAGTTCCTGCGCGACCCGGCGGCGCTCGGCCTCCTGGGCCCAGAGCGCCCGTGCGCTGCTGGTCGCGCGCTCCGCCTCCAGCCGGTCGAGCATGCTGTTGAACGTCTGGATCAGGTCGGCGACCTCTCCCTGTCCGGCGACTTCGGGGCGTGGACGGGGGCTCAGCAGGTCGATGGTCGTCATCGCCCGGGTGACCCGCTGGAGGGGAGCGAGTCCCAGCCTCAGGAGCGCCGCGTTGGCCCCGAGCATCGAGGCGATCCCGCCGGCCAGGATCAGGGCCTCGGCCAGCAGGACCGGTGCGGATACGGTGATGGGGCCGAGCAGCAGAAGGGCCCCGGCCGCGACCAGTACCGCGGCGTTGAGCAGGAAGATGCGCCAGAACAGGGACACGAGCGCACGGTCTCCTTCCGGTGGGCGGGCGGGTGACGGACTCCACTATTGCCGGTACCGGGAGGTACGGGCGGGTCCAGGGATGCGGGCGCACGTGTCTGCAGGGTGCGCACCCCCGAAGATGGGTGTCGGCCCCTATGGTCCGCGGCCCGGCCTCCGGGTGACGATGAGGTCCGATTCCTTACCGGGAGGGAGTCACCATGCCCCACTACGACGAGCGGCTGTGCGGTCTCGAGGACCGGCTCCGCAGCGATGGTCCCGACGTCGCCGACGGCTTCGGCCGCGGCACTCCACGTGTTCCGCGCGAGTTCCGGTACGGCCTCGCCTGGCTGTGGCTCACCGTGGGTCTCGTCGGTCTGGTGACCGGCATCGTCATCGGCCACGGTCTCCTCATCGCCGCCGCCCTCGTGGTGGCCGGGATCGCGGGCCAGCTCTTCGACCCGCAGCGGAGCAGCCGCCGGAGCCGTGTGCAGCGCTCCCCCTGACCCTCGCTCTTTGGTCCGACCACACGCCTTGTGTGACATAGTCGGACGATGCGTATCGCCCGGAGCAGGGAGTAGCGGATGCCCGTCGAGTGGCAACCCGTACGGCAGTCCCGCACGCACGAGCTCGTGCTCCAGAGCATCGAGGAGCGTGTCTTCGCCGGAGAGCTCAAGGCGGGCGACCGCCTACCGCCCGAACGGGAACTGGCACCGGTGCTCGGAGTCAGCCGTTCGGCTCTGCGTGAGGCACTCCGGGTGCTGGAGACCATCGGCGTACTGGTCGCGCAGCCGGGCCGGGGACCGGATTCCGGGGCCCGGATCGTGCGCAACCCTGACGATGCCCTGGGCCGTCTGCTGCGTCTGCACTTCGCCCTCGGCAGCTACAGCCTGCATGACGTGCTCGAGGCGCGCGTCGTACTGGAGCGCTCCAGCTGGGAGGCCGCCGCCCGGTACGCCCCGGCCGAGGACCTCGACGAAGCCGAGCAGCTCCTCGTACGGATGGGGGATCCGGATGTGGGCGTGGCCGAGTTCAACGATCTCGACACCCGCTTCCACGTGCTGATCGCCGGGAGTTCGGGCAACGCGCTGACCTCGACGCTCACCTCCGCGGTGCGGGAGTCCGTACGTCCGTTGATCCTGCGGGCGCTGGAGGAGACCGAGGACTGGCCGGCCACCGCGGGCGCACTCAACGCCCAGCACACGCGGCTGCTGCGGCTGGTGCGCGAGGGGCGGGGCGGCGAGGCGGCGGACCTGGTCGAGGAACACATCCGTGGCCTGCACGGCACGCTGGTGGATGAGACATAGCCCCGCACGGGGCTGCGGAGGAGCGGGGACGGTGCGCACGAGCACCGTCCCCGCTCCTTTTTTGTCCCCCCGTTGTGCCGCACGGTTCCCCATTCGGACCGAGGCTAGTATGGTCGGACCATAAAAAATGACCCGGGGAGGCCCCATGCGCATCGGACTCTTCGCCACCTGTCTGGGAGACACACTGTTCCCGGAGGCGGTGAAATCCACCGCAGTGCTGCTCGCCCGTCTGGGCCACGACGTGGTGTTCCCGCCGGACCAGACGTGCTGCGGCCAGATGCACGTCAACACCGGCTACCAGCGCGAACCCGTCCCGCTGGTGCGCAAGTTCGCCGAGCAGTTCGGGGACGCGTCCATCGACGCGGTCGTCATGCCCTCAGGATCGTGCGCGGGCTCGGTCCGGCACCAGCACCAGATCATCGCCGAGCGGTACGGGGACGCCTCGCTGCGCGCCGGCGTCACCACCGTCAAGGCCAAGACGTACGAGCTGTCGGAGTTCCTCGTCGATGTCCTCGGCGTCTCCCAGGTCGGCGCGTACTTCCCGCACCGTGTGACCTACCACCCCACCTGCCACTCCCTGCGGATGCTCCGGGTCGGCGACAAGCCGCTGAAACTCCTGCGCGCCGTCGAGGCGATCGATCTCGTCGAGCTCCCCGAAGCCGACTCCTGCTGCGGTTTCGGCGGCACCTTCGCCGTCAAGAACGCCGAGACGTCCACCGCGATGCTCCAGGACAAGATGCGCAACATCGCCACGACGGACGCCGCCGTGTGCACGGCCGGAGACTCCTCCTGCCTGATGCACATCGGCGGCGGACTCTCCCGCATCAAGTCCGGTACGCGCACCCTGCATCTCGCCCAGATCCTCGGATCCACCCGTACCGCGCCGTACGCCCTGACGGAGGCCGCCCGATGAGTACGTTCCTCGGCATGCCCGCCACGCCGCCCCGGTCCCCGTACGGAACGGGAAACCTGCGCGGCGACCGGACGTTCCCGAAGGCCGCCCACGACGAGCTCCGCAACGAACAGCTGCGCCGCAACCTCGGCAAGGCCACCCGTACCATCCGCACGAAGCGGCTGGGCGTCACCGGTGAACTCCCCGACTGGGAACAGCTGCGCGACGCCGGATCCGCCATCAAGACCGACACGATGAACCGGCTCCCCGAACTCCTGGAGCAGCTGGAGCAGAAGGTCACCGAGCACGGCGGAACGGTCCACTGGGCGCGCGACGGATCCGAGGCCAATGAGATCGTCGCCCGGCTGATCCGGGCGACGGGCAGCAGCGACGTCATCAAGGTCAAGTCGATGGCCACCCAGGAGATCGGCCTCAACGAGCACCTCGAATCCATCGGCATCACTCCGTACGAGACCGACCTGGCCGAGCTCATCGTGCAACTCGCCGACGACAAGCCCTCGCACATCCTGGTGCCCGCGATCCACCGCAACCGCGACGAGATCCGGCAGATCTTCCTCGACGAGATCCCCGGCGTCGACCCGGACCTCGACAACGTGCCCGCGCATCTCGCCGCCGTGGCCCGCGCCTATCTGCGCGAGAAGTTCATGACGACCAAGGTGGCGGTCTCCGGAGCCAACTTCGGCATCGCCGAGACCGGCACGCTGTCCGTCGTCGAGTCGGAGGGCAACGGCCGGATGTGCCTGACCCTGCCCGACACCCTCATCACCGTGATGGGCATCGAAAAGGTCCTGCCGCGCTACCAGGACCTGGAAGTCTTCCTCCAGTTGCTGCCGCGCTCATCGACGGGCGAGCGGATGAACCCGTACACCTCGATGTGGACCGGCGTGACACCCGGCGACGGGCCGCAGGACTTCCACCTGGTCCTCCTCGACAACGGCCGCACCGCCGCACTCGCCGACTCGATCGGCCGCGAGGCACTCAACTGCATCCGTTGCTCGGCCTGCCTCAACGTGTGCCCCGTGTACGAGCGGACCGGCGGGCATGCGTACGGATCGACGTACCCCGGTCCGATCGGCGCGGTCCTCACCCCGCAGCTCGCCGGCATGGACGCGGCGAAAAACGACCCCAACAGCTCGCTGCCGTACGCCTCCAGCCTCTGCGGCGCCTGCTTCGACGCCTGCCCCGTCAAGATCGACATCCCGTCGATGCTCGTCGAGCTGCGCCATCAGCACACCGAACAGTCCGGCACCACCGCGGAGAAGCTGGCCATGAAGGCCGCCGCCGGCGTGATGAAGCGGCCGAAGCTCTTCACCGCCGCGCAGAAGGCCGCCGTTCTCGGCCGGATCGCCGGTGGACGCGACGGCACGATCTCGCGTCTGCCCGCCCCGCTCAGCGGCTGGAGCGACAGCCGCGACACCGCCGCCCCGCCCGAGCAGACCTTCCGCTCCTGGCTGGCGTCGGCCGAGGGCGTGGCAACGATGAGCGCCGCCGCCGAAGAGGGCGCCCGGCGCACCGCCGACGACCACAAGGAGGACCAGTGACGACGACCGCCCGCGACACGGTACTCGGCCGGATCAGGGACGCCCTGGCCCTCGCACCCGCGCCCGCCACCATCGTTCCCCGCGACTACCGCACCGGCCGTACCCTCCCCGACGAGGAACGCCTCGCCCTCCTGACCCACCGGCTCGTCGACTACAAGGCGACGGTGTACCCGTGCACAGGCGACCGCACCGCCCGGACGATCGCCGAAGTGCTGCGGGCGCGTGGCGCACGCCGGATCGGGGTGCCGGCCGGGCTCGACGAGCAGTGGCTCACCGCCTATGACGGCGAGGTGCAGCGGGACTCCGCCGACATTCCGGCGCCGAGCCTCGACGCGCTCGACGGGGTGGTGACCGCCTCGGCCGTCAGCTGCGCCGAGACGGGCACGATCTTCCTGGACGGGTCGCCGGACCAGGGCCGACGGGCGCTGTCCCTCGTACCCGACCTGCATGTGTGCGTCGTCGACCTGTCCTCGGTCGTCGTCGGAGTCCCGGAGGCCGTCGCCCGGCTGGTGCCGGAGCGTCCGACGACCCTGATCAGCGGTCCGTCGGCCACCTCCGACATCGAGCTGGAGCGGGTGGAGGGCGTACACGGCCCCCGCACCCTCGCGGTGGTGATCCGCACCGACGTCTAGACGTGTCCGGCCGAGGGCGGGCTGCTTCGGGCCCATGCCCTTGATGCCCGGCGGGGATCTCACGGACGCCGAGTCCACCATTTCCCTGCCGTCGGCAGGTGCGGCTCCAGCCCGACCCACCGTGCATTCCTGACCGGGAGCGCAGGACGGCGCCCCGCCCGTCGGCCCGGCGCCCTCGCGGGGGCCGGACCGACGGACGGGGCGCCGAGTGGGCCTCAGCCCCGGCTCAGGTGAACGGCCACCGTCTCGCTGACAGTCACCGGCCGCTCGTAGTCCGGGTCCGTCGCCGTGGCCCGCGCCTCGACCTCGACGTCACCGCGCTGGAACGGCACCGACCCCGTGGGGACGGCCGTCGCGGTCCAGGCGACCGGCGCGCCCGGGACACACTTTACCGACGCGGAGTAGGAGCCCCGGATGAGCTGCTGCCGCTTCACCTGCTTGACGTCGCCCGCCACCTCCACCTGCACCCGGCTTGTTGCAGCTCACCGTGCCGTGCAGGGTGGCCAGGGGTGCTCGCCTTGCCGTCCAGCGCCACGGCGAGGCCGAGCTCGGCGGGCGGGGCCGGGTTGTCGATGTGCACCTCGCCGCGCGCGGCGGGGTCGCCCCCCTCGCAGTGCTGCTCGAAGGAGGCGTCGAGTTCCTTCAAATTTCGCTTCAAACACGCCGGGTTCAACCGTCAGCCGCCACCGAACCGGGCACGACGGGCCCTCCGGCGCGTGACCCTCGCGCGTCGGAGGCCGGCCGCGCCCGGTCGTGGCGGACATCAGAGACCGTGGGTGACCTCCAGCGGCGCGAAGCCGATACGGGTCGTCGTACCGTCATCGGCCCAGCGCACAGCGACCGTCTCCCCGTTCACGTCCACCCCGCTCACCGCCGAGGCGAGAGGGCCGGCGTCCGGCCCAGCGGTGAGCGAGGCGAGCGCCACCAGCACCTCTGTCCCCTCCACATCGGCACCGAGCCTGGGCAGTACGGCCCACCGGGTGAACGCCGTGCCCTGCGGAGCACGTACCTCCTCTTGCTCCGCCCAGCCGTGCAGCCCGTGCAACGCGGAACGCACCGCGCCCTCGGGATCCGTCGCCCAGCCCGTCTGCTCGGCCCGCGTCCCGGCGGGCGCGCCCAGGATCCGGTGCAGCCGTAGTTCGTACCGCCCCCGGACGACGGTCACACTCTCCACCCGCAGGCCGGGCGCGGTGGGAGGGCCCTCAGGGAAGACCGGGCAGTGCCAGGACGCGGCCCAGCCCCAGCCGTCGCCGTGACCCGCGCCCAGCGGGTGGATCCGTACCCGGCTGCTGCGGGAGCCCCCGACCCGTACCGACAGATGATTGTCCGCGGTGTTCGCGGACGCGGTGGGACCGGTGGCCGTCGAATACGCGAGGCGCGCGTAGAGCGGGTCCGACAGATCCGCCGTCTCGCCCTCGTGCGGCCGGACATGGTCGCTGCCGTGGTTGTGCAGCCGCACGATGCCGTCCGCCCGGGTCGACTGCACCAGCAGTCCCGGCGACGGCAGCGACAGCACCCGGTCCGGGCCCTCGCTCGGGGCGGGCTCCTCGGTCGCCGTCCACAGTGGATGCTCCGGCGGGGCAAGCAGTGAGACGAACGCCTTCGACGCCCAGTACGGTGACGCGGGCCCCGAGTACACCTGGAGCGTCGCGTCGTGCGAACCGTGCCAGCCAAGGCTCAGCAGACCGTCGTCCTCGGCCGCACCGCGCTCCAGGAAGTACCGCAGCGACCCGCTGATCAGCCGCCGCGAGACGCCCGGAGCCAGAGGCGTGTGCCCGGACACCGCGCCCATCCCGACGGCCGCGCCCGCCGCGAAGCGGTAGGTGAGGGAGCGTCCGAAGTGCGGCGGCGCACCGTCCGCGCCGAACATCAGGGAGAAGCTCTCCAGATGTTCGCTCAGCCGTGCGCCGTAACGCGCGGCGAGCTCCGTATCGCCCGACAGATACGCGTCCAGTACGGGGTACAGGTGCAGCGCCCAGCCGTTGTAGTGGTCGAAGGCCCGCCCGTCCCCGTCGGCGTACCAGCCCTCGCCGCGGTACCAGCCCTCCAGCAGGTCCAGCGCCCGCTGCCGTGCCCGCGCCGTTTCCGCGTCGCCCCGGCCGACCGACTCCAGGAATCCGGCGACGGAGTACGGGAACAGGTACCAGTTGTTGGGCGCGGGCGTGTGCCGCAGGGCGCCGCGCAGCCACTCCTCCGCCCGGTCCTGCGTACCCGGATCGAGCCGGTCCCACAGCCATGGCCTGGTCAGCCGCAGCCCGATCGCCACGGACGCGGACTCGACCATCGGCTGGCCGAAGACGGTGTGGTCGAGGATCAGCGGCCAGGACTCGGCGTCGTCGCGTCCCGCTGTACGCGTACCGGCACCGAGCCCGTCGGCGTACCGCTCCAGCCAGTTGTGCGGATCCTTGCCCTCCGCCCCGGCGACCCGGAACGCGGCGGCGAGGAACGTACGGGCGTAGCCCTCCAGGCCGTCGGAACGGACACCCGAGCGGGACGGGCGCCCCGGCAGGTCGAGCAGGGCCCGGCCGGGGGTGGCCCACTTCCAGGCGGCGTGCAGCAGACCGTCCGCCGCCGCTTCCCAGTGCGCCCGGGTGTAGCCGGTGTGCGGGCTCGACCCGCGGTCCTCGGCGGGGAGTTCGAAGGGGTACGAGGACGAGGTGGAGGTCATGCGAGGAATGCCAGCCTTTCGCGTCGTACGGGATGGGCGAATCCGTCGCCCGCGGCCCAGCGGGCGACCTCACCGACCGCCAGATCTGCCAGCCGGCGCAGTTCGTTGCCCTGGGAGCCCGCGAGGTGCGGGGTGATGGTCGCGTTGTCGAGGTCCCACAGCGGATGACCGGCCGGCAGCGGGTCGGGGTCGGTGACGTCGAGTACCGCCCGGATCCGGTCCGCACGCAGTACGTCGGTGAGCGCGTCCTGGTCGACGACCGCGCCCCGGGAGGTGTTGATCAGGACACCGTCGGGCCGCATCGAGGTGAGGAGTTCGCGGCTGACGAGGCCCGTGGTCGCGGGCAGCAGTGGGGTGTGGACGCTGACCACGTCGCTCCGGGTGAAGAGACCCGCAAGGGTGACGGGGCGGACCCCGAGCTCGGCCGCCTCGCTGTCGGAGACGTACGGATCGTGGAGCAGCACCCGCAGGTCGTAGGGGCGCAGCAGCTCGATCACCCGGCGGCCGATCAGGGAGGCGGACAGAATGCCCACCGTACGGCCGTAGTTGCCCACGTCGGGCGGGGTGGCGAGCCAGGCGTCGCGGTGGCGGGCGGCCCGGAAGTCCCGGGCCCGCTCAAGGACCCGCTTTCCGGAGAGCAGGATCATCGCGACGGTGTACTCCGCGACCGGCAGCGCATTGGCCGCCGCGGCCGACGACACCTCGATGCCCCGGTCCCAGCAGGCCTCGGTGACATGGCCGCGCACGCTGCCCGCCGTGTGCACGACGGCCCGCAGCGCGGGGGCGGCGGCCAGGACGTCCGCCTCGATGGGAGGGCAGCCCCAGCCGGTGACCAGGATCTCCGCGTCCGCGAGAGCGGCGCGGGCCCGCGCGGCGGCGAAGTCGTCGATGACGGGCAGGGGCGAGAGCGTGCACACCGCGGAGAGAGCGGCCATGGAGCCTGGGGAGAGCACGGCGGCTGCGGCGTCCGGACCCATGGCGAGCGCGGCGCGCGGCCGGCGGTGTGCGGGGGAAGTGCTGTGCATGGTTCTCCTGGTGCGGTGGTCCGGTCGGGGCGGCACGGCTACTTGACGGCACCCGCTGTCAGACCGGACCGCCAGAAGCGCTGGAGCAGGGCGAAGGCGAGGATCAGCGGCAGCACCGCGAGCAGCGAACCCATGATGACGACCGGGTAGTACTCGGGGGAGACGGACGCGGAGCTGTTCCACGTGTACAGGCCGAGGCTCACCGGATACAGGTCCTGGTCGGAGAGCATCACCATGGGCAGGAAGAAGTTGTTCCAGATCGCCGTGAGCTGGAAGAGGAAGACGGTCACCAGACCCGGTCCGAGCATGCGCAGCGCCACCCGGAAGTACGCGGTCAGTTCGCCCGCGCCGTCCATCCGCGCCGCTTCCAGCACCTCGTCGGGCACGTACCCCTGGCTGAAGATCCGGCCGAGATAGACACCGAAGGGGTTGAAGAGGACCGGGATGAAGACCGCCCAGAACGTGTTGACCAGTCCGGTGCCGGATGCCATCAGATAGAGCGGCAGAGCGAGCACGGTCTGCGGCACCATCACCGCGGCGAGCACGAGCCCGAACAGCTTCTCCTTGTGTGCGAAGCGGTACTTGTCGAAGGCGTACCCGCAGGCGATGCTCACCAGTGCGCCGAGGGCCGCGCCCAGGACCGCGTACAGGAGGCTGTTGCCGTACCAGCGCCCGTACAGCCCGCCGTCCATGGCGAACAGGTCCTTGATGTTCTGCACGAAGGAGAAGTCGCTCAGCGAAAGGATGTTGCTGCTGAACAGCGCGTTGCGGTCCTTGGTCGCCGCGAGCACCAGCCACAGCACCGGCAGCAGGGTGTACAGCACCGAGATGCCGACCACGAGGTTGACGACGGAGCGTCCGAGGAGCCGGGGCCGCAGGGGTGCGGCGGTGCGAATTGCGGTCGACGCGCTCATCGGGCGTCCTCCTCGGCGGCGTTGGAGCGGTTGGTCCAGCGGGTGACGCCGTAGGAGAGGGCGATCGTGCACAGGAGCAGGACGACGGAGGCGGCTGCCGCGAGGCCGTAGTTGTTGCGGGTGAAGGCGGCGTCGTAGATGTACATGCTGGGCGAGAAACGGGAGTTGATCATCGGTGTCGACTGGCTGAGCAGCATCGGCTCGGTGAAGAGCTGCAACGCGAAGATGAGGGTGAACATCGCCACCATCACGACCGACGAACGCACCAGCGGAGCCTTGACCTGGAGCGCCGTGCGGACCGGACCCGCGCCGTCGACGACCGCCGCCTCGATCACCTCGCGGGGGACGGCCTGCAGCGCCGCGTAGAACACGACCATGTTGTAACCGAGGTTGCTCCACAGCGCGATGTTCACGATGGACGGGAGCACGGTGTGCACCCCGAGGAAGTCGACGGTGATGTCGGCCTTGCCGAGAAGTTCGATCACCGGACTGATGCCGGGGGTGTACAGGTACAGCCAGATCAGCGCGGCGATGATGCCGGGCACCGCGTGCGGCAGGAACAGTGCGAGCTGGGCCGTGCCCCGCAGGCGCACGACTCCGGAGTCCAGCAGCAGGGCCAGGGCGAGGGCCCCGATCACCATGAGCGGGATGTAGACCAGGCAGTACAGGGCGACGATGCCGAGACCGCCGAGGAACGTCGGGTCGGTGATGACGGCGGTGTAGTTGCGGAGCCCGGCGAAGACCGTGCGTTCCGGGCCGAAGCCGAGTCCGGGCTGGTCGTCGCTGAAGAAGCTCAGATAGACGGCGGTGGCGACCGGAATCAGGAAGACGGTCACCAGAAGGACGAAGAACGGCGTCATCAGGACGCCGCAGGCGCCGAGTTCACGCCGTCGGGCGGACCTGCGGGCCATCGGTACCGGTGCGGGGGCGGCCGGACTCTTCGGTGACGGCCGAGCGGGGATGTCCGCCGGGACGGATACGGGGGTGGCGCTGGTCATGGGTGTCACCTGCCTCTCTGCTGCTGGGAACGGGCGTGCGGATCGGTCAGGTGGAGTGCCGGGTGGTGGAGAGGCCGAGTGCCTTCAGGTCCGGCATGGTGCCCTCCTGAGCCGCCCTGACCGCTCCGAGGATGGAGCCCTGGCCCCCGCTCGCCCGCGCCAGCCCGTCCTTCATGATCTTGCCGGTCGCTGTCATCCGGGGGCCCCAGACCCAGCCCGGGCGAATCTTGTGGGCCTCCTGCTCGAAGAGGGTGTAGATGTCCTGGCCGCTGTAGTAGGTGCGGTCGAATGCCTGGCGGCCCACCTCGACCAGGCCGGGCGCGGCGGGGTACTGGCTGCTGGCGCCGCTGGAGAGGCGGGCGCGCAGGGCGTCCGGGTGCGATACCTGCCACTCGATGAACTCCATCGCGGCCTCGGGGTCCGCACTGTCCTTGGTGACCGCGAAGGTGGAGCCGCCATGGGTCCCGACACCGGGATCGGCCGGATCCCACTGGGGGATCGGTGCCAGCGCCCACTGGCCCTTCTGACCCGGGCGGGCCTTCATCTGGGCACCGGCGTCCCACGCACCGCTGAGCCGGCTGAGCACCAGGCCGTTGCCGATCTGGACGTCGCTGTGGCGGCTCTCCACCGCGTTCATGAAGACCAGGTCCTGGTCGGTCAGCCGCTGCCAGAAGGCGGATACGCGACGGGTGGGTGCGTCGGCCAGCGAGACGTTCCAGGCGCCGCCGGCCGTGTCGAACCACTGGGCGCCCGCCTGCCACGCGAAAGCGGCGAGATGGGTGTCACCGTCGGTCGGGAAGAGCGCCATCCGGCGCTCACCGCCCTTGCGGCGTACGGCCCTTGCCGCGTCCTCGAAGTCCTCCCAGGTACGCGGGGCGGTCAGCCCGTACCGCTCGAAGAGGTCGGTGCGGTAGTGCAGCACCATCGGCTCTATGTCGAGCGGAACGCTGAACACCCGCTTCTCGAAGGTGGTCAGCCCCAGTGCCTGCGGCAGCAGTTCGGCGCGCAGCCCGTCGCTCACCAGGTCCGTGATGTCGCGGCAGACGCCGTCGATGGCGAAGCCGGGGACCTGGGGATACTCGATGGTGGCGACGTCCGGGGCGTTGCCGGCCCGGGCCGCGTTGCTGAGTTTGGCGTAACCGCCCTGGGCCCCCGAGGGGACCTGCTGGAAATCGACCTGAAGGGTGTCGTGCCCGCGGTTGAACGCGTCCACGACTTCCTGACTGCCCCGCAGCGCGGACCAGAACGTGATCCGTGTCTTCCTGCCGGTCCTGCTGCTTACGGTCCTGCCGGTACTGCTCGTACTGCCCGATCGTGTCTCTTTGCCGCCGCCGCTGCAGGCGCTGAGCGCACCTGTCAGAGGCAGCGCGGCGATCGTGGCGAGGACGGATCGACGGCTCTGTCGATCAGGCATGGGTGCCTCCCGCGGCTCCTGATTCAAGACACGGGGAATACTGATCGGCTGATCGATAGCGGTCAATAGATCGATCAAAAGGAGCTTGAAGCGGTCAAACGCTCAGAGGCCCGTACGGGGGAGGGCTTGTGCCGATCCGCGTACTTTGAGCTCGGGCAGCAGCTCCACCCTGCGCACCGGACCCGTCGTACCCGCCGGGTGTGCCAGCCGGTGCAGCAGCAGTTCGGCCGCCGCCCGACCGATGTCGGCCCTGGGGGGAGCCACCGCGGTCAGCGGCGTGCTGCCCAGGGCCGAGACCACATCGTCGTACGCCACGACCGAGCAGTCCTGCGGCACCCGCACACCGGTCTCCGCCAGCCGCTGCACCAGCATCAGCGCGTCCTCGTCGCCGTGCAGGACGGCGCCCGTGACCCCACGCTCCCGCAGCAGCGCGGCCAGATCCGGAGCAGGCGCGTCCGGCGTGGCGGGGGGCTGGAGGCCGGCCCGACTCCCGGAGTCCGGTCCCGCGTTCGGGGAACTGAGCACCACGGACCAGTCCTCCACCTCCGGGCGGGCGGCCGCGATCTCGGCGAACGCCGCCCGGATGGAGCGAGCGGTGGGGCTGTCGTTCCGGGCTGCCAGGACGATACGGCGGTGGCCCAGCGAGACCAGATGGTCGACGGCGAGATGTACCCCGTACCAGTGATCGGAACAGACCGAGTCCAGGGCGTGCAGCGCGCTGCCCGGCCGCGGCCGCCGCTCCATCAGGACGGTCGGCACGCCCACCTCGGCGAGCCAGCCGTAGTCCGCCTCCTCCCCGACGGCGCTGCGCCATCGCGGGGCGATGAGCAGCCCGCGCGCCCCGCCTGCCAGGGCCCGTTCCACCTGGGGCCGTTCGGCACCGTCGGACTGCGGCGCGATATGCAGGGCGATCCGCATCCCCGCCGCCTCCAGAGCGGTCCGGGCGCCGTGCAGGGTCTCGTAGAGGTACGAATGCCGCTCGGGCACCACCAGGGCGGTCGCACCGCCGTCCGCGGACTGCTCGCCCGGCCGTGCGACCGGGACAGCCGTCGTCTCCGCCGCGTCCCCCACCGGGCGGGCCACCCCGTGGCCCCGCCGGAGCCGGCCCGCCCGGGCCAGCTCCTCCACGTCCCGCCGGAGTGTGACCACCGAGACGTCCAACTCGGCAGCGAGCGTGGTCACCTTGACGGCACCACGTGCGTGCACCACCGCGAGTATGCGCTTCCGCCTCAGTTCAACCGGCTCCCGCATGCTGCTGGCCCCCTTGCCGTACTGCTGCGCGTTGTTCGTTTGAGCGCTTCTGGTGAGCACTTCGCTGGCAGCATAGCGAGCGATCGGCCGTCCCGGTGGTCACGGGATGGACCGATCATCCGACGGAAAGCCGGTGTATCTATCATCTGATCCGGAATGGACACCATCACACTGTGGCAACTGGCCGCGCTCGCGGCGGCATCCCTGCTCGTCGGCTTCTCCAAGACGGCCGTCAGCGGTGCCAACACGATCAGCCTCGCGGTCTTCGCGGCCGTACTCCCGGCCCGCGAATCGACCGGCGTGCTGCTCCCGATCCTCATCGCCGGCGACATCCTCGCCGTGCTGGTCTACCGTCGGCATGCACACTGGCCCACGCTGCTGCGGCTCTTCCCCGCCGTCGCCGTGGGCGTGGTGGCAGGCACCGTCTTCATGCTGTGGGCCGATGACGACGCCGTCGCCAGATCGATCGGCGCGATCCTGCTCTTCATGGCCGGCGTCACCCTGTGGCGCCGGCACTCCGCGGCCCGTGCCGAGGAGACACCCGAGCAGCAGGACGCGGACAAACCCGCGCGTGCCGGGCGGGCCAAGGCCCGGTCGTACGGGGTGCTCGGCGGCTTCACGACCATGGTCGCCAACGCGGGCGGCCCCGTGATGTCGCTTTATCTGCTCTCCGCGGGCTTCCGCAAGCTCGGCTTCCTGGGAACCTCGGCGTGGTTCTTCCTGATCGTCAACACGTCCAAGGTGCCCTTCAGCGTGGGACTCGGGCTCATCGACGCGCAGTCCCTGCTGCTGGACGCCGCCCTGGTCCTGTTCGTCATCCCCGGTGCGTATCTCGGCCGTGCGTGCGTGGGCCGGATCAACCAGAAGCTCTTCGAGCGGATCGTGATCGGCGCCACCGTGCTGGGCGGCCTTCAGCTGCTGCTGCGCTGAAGGCCACCCGGCGACGGAGCGGTCAGACGATGCTCTCGGCGATCTCCGCCTGCTCGCGGGCGTTGCCGTACGCGGCCGGAGTGCTGTACGAGCGGCGCGCGACGAACCACCACACGGTGGCCAGGACCAGGACGGCGACCAGGGCGATCGACGCGTAGTTCATCGAGTCGATGGTCACCGGCGAGGACTGCGGCAGCAGGAACAGCACGCTCACGATGGCAACCCACACCACGGCGATCCAGCCGATCGGCTTGGACCAGCGGCCCAGATGCCACGGCCCACGCTCGAACCTGTCACCGGCGCGCAGCTTGAGATAGATCGGGATGGCGTACGCGGGCGTGATGCCGATGACGTTGATGGCGGTCACCGCGCCGTACGCGGTCGCTGAGTACAGCGAGGGCACCGCGAGCAGAGCGGCGACGCACACCGACAGCCACACGGCCGGCACCGGTGTCTGGGTGCGGGAGCTCACCTTGCGCCACAGGGCGGAACCCGGCAGCGCGTTGTCACGACTGAACGCGAAGACCATCCGGCTCGCGGCGGCGACCTCGGCGTTGCCGCAGAAGAGCTGCGCGGCAATCACGATCAGCAGCATGGCGGTGGCGCCCGCCGTACCCAGCGCGTCGATCAGGATCTGTGCGGGTGGCACTCCGGTGGCGCTGTTCTGGGTGCCCGCGTAGTCCTGGATGGCGAAGGTCAGACCGGCCAGCAGGACGAAACCGGCGACCCAGGAGACCCAGATCGCCCGGACGATGCCCTTGGCCGCGGTCACCGACGCGTTGGACGTCTCCTCGGAGAGATGGGCGGAGGCGTCGTAACCGCAGAAGGTGTACTGGGCCAGGAGCAGACCGATCGCCGCGACATAGAGCGGGTTCTCCCAGCCGGTGTCATTGACGAACTCGGTGAAGACGAACGACGGCGACTGGTGGTGGGAAGGCACGATCGCCAGCGCCGCCACGATCACGGCCACACCGCCCAGGTGCCACCACACACTGATCGAGTTGAGCACACTCACCAGGCGGACGCCGAAGAGGTTCAGCACGGCGTGCAGCAGCAGGATGCAGAGGAAGATCACCATCGTGGATCCGGGAGTGGGGTCGAATCCCCACTGCAGATTGAGCAGCGCACCCGTGAACAGCGCGGCGCCGTAGTCGATGCCGGCGATCGCTCCCAGCAGACCGAGCAGATTCAGCCACCCGGTGTACCAGCCCCACTTGCGGCCACCGAGCCGGTCGGCCATGTAGTACAGGGCCCCCGATGTCGGATACGCACTGGTGACCTCGGCCAGGGCCATGCCCACGCAGAGGACGAACAGGCCGACACCGGCCCAGCCCCAGAGCATCACGGACGGTCCGCCGGAGGACATGCCGAAGCCGTACAGGGTCATGCATCCGGAGAGGATCGAGATGACGGAGAAGCTGATGGCGAAGTTGCCGAACCCGCCCATACGGCGGGCCAGCACCGGCTGATAGCCGAGCTCGCGCAGCCGCTGTTCCTCGTCCTTCTGTGGAGCGGCCTCCGGGCTCGACGGGGTCGACGCGGATATGGACATGGGAATACCTCCGGGAGGGGACGGTGGGGGGAAGAGGGGAGGGGAGGGAGGGGAGGCGGGTCGGGTGCCTGCGGTCAGCCGTGCGGCCCTCGGGCGGGCTCGCGCTCGGCGGCGAGACACCGGCCCCGGGCCCGCAGGAACACGTCCTGCGCCTCGGCGGGTTCGTTGGGTGTCCGCGTGCGGCAGGCCCACGGGATCGAGGTGTAGTACGGGCCCAGCGAACGGAACACCGGTGCCGCGTCGGCGAATTGGAGTGACCCCCACAGTGCGTGGGCCAGATGGTTCAGATCGAGCAGGGACTGCACGGCCGGGTCGGTCCGCGCGAACCAGCTCCGCAGCGCACGACGGGCGTCGCGTTCGCCGTCCTCGGTGACCCAGTGCAGGTCGAGTGCCTTCTCGTTGCCGTGCCTGCGCCGGTAGCGCTCCACACGCACGTACAGCGGAAGAACGTGGAGGGAGGAGCCGTCGGGTGCCGAAGAGGCCGCCCACTGAACGAAGTTGACCGCCTCGGAGAGCGTGCCGCCGGCCTGCCGCGCGTACACGAACTGCAGCATCCGGTGATAGGCCTCGCGATTGAACGGGTCCCGCTCGTCCGCCTCGGCCAGCAGGCCCCAGGGCCCGGGAAACAGCATGGGTCCCGGCGGACGCAGCCGGTGCTCATCGAGGCGCTGGCCTTCGTCGAGCTGGGCCAGAGCCAGCAGACAGACCCAGGGAACCGGGTCCGTAGGGGAGGCGTGCGCCGCGGAGCGGCAGCCCTCCCAGGCCTCCTGCCACAATTCCTGTGCGCGCGGGTGTTTTTCGCGGTGGGCGCGCACAGCGCGTTCCACGACCACCCGGGCGTGCATCACGGTCGCCGCCACACTCCGCGGCTCCTCGGTCAGCCAGGCGTGGACAGCGTCGGAGCCGGCGGCAACGGTCGCGAGGACCTGGGTGCGCTGGGTCCACAACGCCCAGTTCGGCGTGCTCTCCAAGAGATTCCGCATGGACAGCCAGCGACCGGTGCGCAGGTCCTGTAACGCTCCACGTAGTTCGTGGTCGTGTCCTGCGGGGTGGTAGACCGGCCGGAATTCACTGGGCGTCATCTGCTCGCCCCGCCCCTGTACAGCCTGTGGGGGCGGGGCGGTATGCCGGGCAAAGCGGCACGGGGCATGGTCTGCTCGTCATGAATCCTCGAGGACGTGGGGGGTTGGACAGCTCTGGTCATGAACTGCCCACGAAGCGTCCGGTTGGGTGCTCGGCGGTGAGTGTAGGGCCCGTCGTGCCGATCATCCGAGAACTCTGCTGATCTTACTCAAGTAGCGCCTTTGCACCGGACGTTGATCGCAATCGGCTCGTTTGGACGGGATGTCCGGACGCGCTTGACGCGGGCCGTGGTCTGCACGACTGTGGGCGGAGGAACGGATGATCACGCTCCCGCCCGGTCTCCGGGCGGCCCGCCCGACTGGAGTGTCGATGACAGGTCCGGTACTCGCCATCGACCAGGGAACGTCCGGAACCAAGGCGCTGGTGATCTGTCCCGAGCGGGGCGTGATCGGTTCCGGTTCCGCCCCCGTCCGTCCGCGGTACGGGGCAGGCGGAGTCGTCGAGGCCGATCCCGCCGAGCTGCTCGGCTCGGTCCTCGACGCGGGCCGGCAGGCGGTGGACGAGGCTGCCGAACCCGTGACGGCGGTAGGCCTGGCGAACCAGGGCGAGACGGTCCTCGCCTGGGACCCCGGCACCGGCCGGCCGCTCACCGACGCCGTCGTGTGGCAGGACCGGCGGGCGGCGGACCTGTGCGCCGGACTCGCGGCACACCAGGAGGAGTTGAGGCTGCTCACCGGTCTGCCGCTCGACCCGTACTTCGCCGCGCCCAAGATGGCCTGGATACGCCGTGAGCTGACCCGCGAAGGGGTGGTCACCACCAGTGACTCCTGGCTCGTCCACCGGCTGACCGGGGCCTTCGTCACGGACGCGGCCACCGCAGGACGCACCCAGCTGCTCGACCTCCACGACGTCGACTGGTCACCCGCCGCACTGGAGATCTTCGGCCTGTCCGACGAGCGGCTCCCCGCCGTCGTCGACTGCGCCGGTCCGGTCGGAACCACCACCGGCTTCGGCGGCGAGATCCCCCTGAGCGGACTCGTCGTCGACCAGCAGGCAGCCCTGCTCGCTCAGAACGCCCTGGAGCCGGGCAACGCCAAATGCACCTACGGCACCGGGGCCTTTCTCCTCGCGCAGACCGGATCCCGGCCCCGCACCAGCTCCAGCGGCCTGGTCAGCTGCGTGGCCTGGCGCCTCGGAGGACGTACGAGCTACTGCCTCGACGGGCAGGTCTACACGGCCGCGTCCGCCGTGCGCTGGCTCACCGATCTGGGCGTGATCTCGGGTGCCGCAGACCTCGACCCCGTGGGGTCCTCCGTCCCCGGCACGGGCGGTGTCACCTTCGTGCCCGCGCTCGCCGGCCTCGCCGCTCCGTGGTGGCGCAGTGACCTGCGCGGCTCCGTGACCGGTCTCGGCCTCGACACCACAGCGGGCCACCTGGTCCGCGCCCTGTGCGAAGGCATCGCGGCTCAGGTCGTCGCCCTGGCCGATGCCGCGGCAGCCGACCTGGGCGCACCGCTGACCGCCCTGCGGGTCGACGGCGGCCTGACCCGCTCCACCCTGCTCATGCAGACCCAGGCGGACCTGCTGCAACGGCCCGTCGAGGTCTCGGCACTGCCCGACCTCACCGCGCTCGGTGCCGGTGCCATGGCCCGGCTCGGACTCGACCCGCACCTGCCGCTGCGGCAGGCGATACCGGAGTGGAAGCCGTCCGCCGTGTACGAACCACGGATCGGCTCCGACGAGGCGGCCGCGCGCCTCGACGGTTTCCGTACGGCGGTGGACACCCTGCTGGAGCGCTCATGACGGTCACGATCACCACGGCGGGTGACCTCATTCCGGCAGCTGCAGCGGACGGCACGTACGACGTCACCGTCCTCGGAGCGGGCGTCGTCGGCACGGCCATCGCACGCGAGCTGGCCGGATACCGCCTGCGCACCGCCCTGGTGGACGCCTCCGACGACGTGGGCAACGGCACCTCGAAGGCCAACACGGCGATCCTGCACACAGGTTTCGACGCCGTGCCCGATTCGCTGGAAGCCCGCCTCGTGCGGGAAGGGCATCACAGGCTCCGCGCGTACGCGGCAGAGACAGGCATTCCCGTCGAGCGCGTCGGCGCCCTGCTCGTCGCCTGGGACACGAACCAACTCGCACAGCTTCCGCGGCTGCTGGCCAAGGCCGGCCACAACGGCTACCACGCGGCACGCATCATCGGCGCCGACGAACTCCAGGATCGCGAACCGCATCTGGGGCCGGGCGCCCTCGGCGCGCTCGACGTTCCCGACGAGAGCATCATCTGCCCCTGGACCACACCGCTCGCCTTCGCCACCCAGGCCGTCCGTGCGGGGGTCCATCTGCATCTGAACTGCCGGGTGCTGGACATCGACAGCGAGGCCGGCGTCCACGCACTCACCACCTCGCGCGGCACGCTGCGCACCCGCTACCTGGTCAACGCCGCCGGGCTGTACGCCGACGAGATCGACCGGCTCCTCGGGCACGAGGTATTCACGGTGACACCGCGCCGCGGCCAGCTCATCGTCTTCGACAAGCTCGCCCGCGAACTCGTCGGCCACATCCTCCTGCCGGTGCCGACCGCGGCCGGCAAGGGTGTTCTGGTGGCACCGACGGTGTTCGGCAATGTGCTCCTGGGCCCCACGTCCGAGGAGCTCGACGACAAGACCGCCACCGGATCCACCGCCGGCGGTCTGCACCTCCTGCGGGAGAAGGGCCGCCGGATCCTGCCCGAGCTCCTGGACGAGGAGATCACCGCCGTCTACGCGGGACTGCGGGCCGCTACCGGGCAGGAGGACTACCGGATCCAGGAGTACCCCGCCCAGCGGTACGTCGCCGTCGGCGGCATCCGGTCCACCGGACTCACCGCGTCCATGGCCATCGGCAGCCACGTCACCGGGCTCCTCGCCCGGGCCGGCCTCGATCTCGGTGCTCCGCGCGACCTCCCGCCGGTCACCGTGCCCAACCTCGGCGAGGCCTTCCCCCGGCCCTTCCGCCGGGCCGACCTGATCGCGAAGGACCCGGCGTACGGCACGCTCGTCTGCCACTGCGAGCACGTGACCCTCGGCGAGATCCGTGACGCGCTGTCCTCCACCGTCCCGCCGCAGTCCCTGGACGGCTTGCGGCGCCGTACCCGCGCGTGTGGCGGCCGGTGCCAGGGCTTCTACTGCGGCGCCCCTGTCCGCGCCCTGTTCGAGGAGGCACAAGCGTGACCCGGAGTGAACGGAACGTCGACGTCCTGATCGTCGGTGCGGGCCCCGCCGGCCTCGCCGCGGGAGCCGAACTCGCCGCGGCCGGTGCGGGGCGGGTCGAGATTCTGGAGCGCGAGCAGGAAGCGGGCGGGATCCCCCGCCACTGCCACCACGGACAATTCGGCGGGCGCTTCGTCCGGGGAGGGATGAGCGGACCCACGTACGCCCGGCAGAGTGTGGCCGCGGCGTTACGCGCGGGCGCCGGCCTGCGCACCGGAGTGACCGTCACGGGCTGGGCAGGACCCGCCACCGTGGAGACCACCGGGCCCGGCGGGCTCGAACGGATCACCGCCGGGGCAGTCGTCCTCGCCACCGGCGCCCGCGAACGTCCACGCTCCGCGCGCCTCGTCCCCGGCAGCCGCCCTCCCGGCGTCCACACCACCGGCGAACTGCAGCAGGCCGTCCATCTGTACGGCCAGCGGATCGGCACCCGCGCGGTCGTCATCGGCAACGAGTCCGTCGCGCACGCGGCGGTCGCCACCCTGCGTGCGGCCGGGGTTCACGTCGTCGCCGTGGTCACCGACCGGCCCGCCGCCCCGCTCCGTGTCCGGCAGCGCATTCCACTGCTCACCGGCGCCACCGTCACCGGCCTCACGGGCAGGACCAGACTGTCCGGGGTGTCACTGCGCCACGACGACGGCCGCACCACGACCCTGCGCTGCGACACCGTCGTCTTCACCGGCGACTTCGTCCCCGACCATGAGCTGGCCCGGCGCGGCGGGATCACCCTCGACCCCGGCACGCGCGGGCCGGCGTACGACGCGGCGTACCGCACCTCGCGGCCGGGCGTGTTCGCCATCGGGAATCTCCTGCACGCGGTGGAGCGCGCGGGAGTCGCGGCGGACGAGGGCCGGGCCGTGGCCGTGTCCGTACTGCACCGCCTGTCCGGCACCGATGAGCCACCCGGACGCGGGCGCCCCGTGGTGGTGGACGCGCCCCTGCGGTGGGTCGCACCCAATCTGACAGGCCCCGACGGTGCGCGCCCGCTCAAGGACCGGTTCGTGCTGCGCACCGCACGACGGCTGGCCCGGCCGCTGCTGCTCGTCAGCCAGGGCGGGCACGAACTCCACCGGCAGCGACTGCTGTTGCCCGCTGTCCCCGGGCAGCCGTTCCATCTGGCTGCCGGCTGGCTGGACCGGGTCGACCCGCACGGTCCGCCGGTACGGATCACCGCGCGGTGAAGCCCGGGCCCGGCGTCAGGGAATGAGCAGCCAGTCCGCACCGACGGCCGCTGCCAGGCCGATGCCCAGCAGCCAGCTGCCGAGACGCGTGCGCCCGTTCCTGCTGAGCTCGATCACCACACCGCACAGGATGAGTGCGAGCCCGTACACCCCGACGACCAGGACGGAGGAACGGCTCGCGATGCGCAGGGCGAGGACGACGGCCATCGCCGCCATGCCGACCGAGGAGAGAACGACGCGCAGGCGTCGTGCCTGACGCGGCGTCAGTCTCCGTTCCCCGGCCGCAGACGCGGCTATGCCCTCATCCGTGTTCTCGTCGCTCTCGTCGACCCTGTCGGGTTGCTGGTCCTGCTGTTCGTCGGGCTGCGGGGCCTGTTGCTGATCCTGGTCAGAAGTGCTCATGACGCCGGATCGTAATGGCTGAGCAGCGCCGTGTTCGCGGGACGGGGGCATCACCGGCTCGATCAGGCAATCGATCCGGCGTATCACCGGCTCGATCAGGCAATCGACGCCGACACGATGGCCGACACCGCCAGGTTGCAGGACGCCGTCACCCAGACCGCCGGGTGCGGCTCCCTCTCGACGAGTGTGGCTCCCAGCTTCCCGGGCGTGACCAGGTCCACCACGAGGAACGCCACGGCCATCATGATCAGGCCGAGCAGCCCGAACGCGGCGGTCGACGCCAGGCCCTTGCCGAAGTCGTCGTACGTCGTCCAGATCGACGTGAACACGATGCCGCCGATGCCCAGCAGCGCCGAGCTGAGCAGCACCGCCGCATTGCGGTTGCGCTCCTCCCATATCTGGCGGCCCAGCTTTCCGGGCGTCAGTGCGTCGATGAGGAATATGCCGAGAACGAGCAGTACGACGCCGAGGGCCCCGTAAGCAGTGGCACGGCCGAGGCCGTTGATGATGTCGGTCATCGGGGCGTCCGTCTCCTGAGCAAGCGGTCGAAGGATGGGTCGTGACCGCGTGATCAACACGCCGTCAAGAAAGAGCAAAACCTATCGCACGGGCTGTCATCCATCGCCCCGGCCCCCCGACCGCAGCCGAGGTGCCTCCGCCGCCGCGTCCACCACGCGCGCGCCCCCGGCCCCGGAGTCCCCCGCCCCGGGTTCCGCGGCCCCGGATTCCCGGCCGGGCGCATCCACCCGCCCGGCCAGCTCCTGCGCCCAGGCGACCAGCGGCTCCACCCCGATCCCGTGCGGTTCCGCATTCCGGAACGCGTCCATCGCGGCCGCGCCCCGCCGCAACAGCCGTGCTCCGCCCGCTGTGTTGCCCCGGGCGGCATGCGTCAGCCCCACGGCCATCTGTGCAAGGCCCCGCCACAGCTCCCGCTCCGCTTCGGGACCCGACTTCCAGGCATCCTCGAACACCTCGTGGGCATGGAACGGCATGCCCGCGTCCAGGAGCCGTTGCGCCTCCCGCACAGTCTCCTCGGGGGAGCGGACCACCCCCTCCGGCTGCCGCTCCACCCCCGGAGTGCCGTACGGCAAAGGGCGCCCCAGTCCGTCGCGGGGGCGCGCATTGCGCGCCCGGCCTTCGGCGTCACGGTCCCTGCGAGATTCGTCCACGCCCCCGATTGTGCCCCGCACCTGCGGTGAACCGTGCGAACCCTGTCCGTGGGCACCCGCGCACGACTAGGCTCACAACCCTCCGCAAACACCGTTGGGAAGGGGAGGCATGAAGCCGTCCCGGCCGTTGTACGAGCGCGAACCGGAACTCGCCGCTGCCGCACAGGCGGTGGACGCACTCTGCGGCGCACAGGCAGTCGGCGGTCTGCTCGTCTTCAGCGGCGAAGCCGGCATCGGGAAGACTGCGCTGCTCGGCGAGATCCGTGAGATGGCGGACGACCGCTGCACCGTCTGGCAGGCACGAGGCGGCGAGACCGTGACCTCCGTGCCGTTCCATGTCGTACGCCAGCTCCTGCAGCCCGCGCTCGACCAGCTTCCCGCCGACGAGACCAGGGCCCTGTTCGGTGACTGGTTCGAGATCACGGCGCCCGCACTGGGACTCGCCGAACCGACCGGCCCGCAGCCCGACCCGCAAGGTGTCAGGGACGGCCTCGACTTCGTCGTCTCCCGGCTCGCCTCCAGGCTCAGCCACCGTCCGCTGCTCCTGATAGTGGACGACGCGCACTGGGCGGACGGTGAATCCCTCGCGTGGCTCGCCGGCTTCACGGCCCGGCTGACCGAACTTCCGGTGCTGGTCGTCCAGGCCCACCGCCCGCAGGAGCTCGCCGAGCGCAACGCCGACTGGGCCATGGCCCGTACACCGGAGGGCAGTCGCCCCGAGGGCCATACGGCCCTGGTCCGCGTGGCCCTTCGAGCGCTCACCCCCGATGCCACGGCGGAGCTTGTCAGGGCAGGCCTCGGCGAGCACGCCGACGACCCCTTCTGCCGCGAGGTGTGGGCCGTCACCGGCGGCAATCCGTACGAGGCCGTCGAGCTCGTCGCCAAGGCGCAGGACCGTGAGCTGCCACCGGTGGAGGAGTCGGCCGGTCTGCTGCGCGAGCTCGGCGCGTCGGCCCGTGGCAGCGGTCTCGTCGCCCGCCTCGAACGGCTGGGCACCAACGCCAACCGTTTCGCCTGGGCCGCCGCGGTGCTGGGCACCGACATCTCCCAGGAACTGGCGGCGACGCTGGCCGGCATGAGCTCGGCGGAGGCCGCCGACTGTACGGCGAGGCTGCGCGACGCCCGAATCGTCAGCGGCTTCGACCCGCTGGAGTTCGTCCACCCTCTCATCGCCACCGCGGTCTACCGCTCCATCCCGCCGGCCACCCGCACCGCCATGCACGGACGGGCCGCCTGGGCCATCACCCAGGCCGGACTCGGTGCCGCGGTGGCCTCGCGCCATCTCCTCGAAGTCCACCCGGACGACGACCAGGAGCTGGTCGCGCAGCTCCGCGAAGCGGCCGGTCAGCATCTGGCGGTCGGTGCCCCGCAAGCGGCCAGGCGCTGTCTCGAACGGGCACTCCAAGAGCCGCCGCGGCCCCACGACAGGGCCGCCCTGCTGTACGAACTGGGCTGTGCCACCCTGCTCAGCTCGCCGGCCACCACGGTGCAGCAACTGCGTGCCGCTCTCGATACGCCGGGGCTCGACGAAACGCTGCGGGTCGACGCCACGTTCCGGCTCGCCGCCGCTCTCGCCCACAACAACCAGCTCAAGGACGCGGCGCTCTCCCTCGCCGCCGAGGCATCCCGTACGGCCCCCGGCCCCGGCCTGATGCGCCTCCAGGCAGCGCACTTCCTGTGGGAGGGCATGCAGGCCACCGAGAGCGACGGGCCCGCACGGTCGGCCCGGCTCGCCCGCAACGCCGACCACCTCAAGGGCCGCGACAATGCCGAGCGCGCCCTTCTCACGCTGCGTGCCTTCGACGCCATGCTCCGCGGCGAGAACGCCCAACTCGTCGTCGACCTCTGCGAACGCGCGCTCCTCGACGGCCGGCCTGCCCGCGGGCTCGGCTGGACCGACACCGAATGGGGCTTCGAACTCCCCACTCTGGTCGGCATCACCTACGCCTTCACCGATCAGCTCGACCGGGCGGAGGAACTCTTCGGCGAAGCCGTGCGCGCCTTCGAGATCTCCGGCTGGAGCGGTGCACACCTCGCGTTCGCCCACACCCTGCTGGGCCTCGTCCACCGTCGGCGGGGCAGGCTCGCCGAGGCCGAGGGCTTCCTGCGCGAGGGGCTGCGCCTCGCCGACCGTGTCGGCAGCGGGCTGCCGGTCCACTGGGACGCCGCCTGTCTGCTCATCGACACCCTTCTCGCCCGCGGCCGTACGGCGGAGGCGCGCCTGGTCGCCGACCGGTACGACTTCGGGCCGCCCTACCCCAGCGCCATGGTCCTGCCCGACGCCCCGTGCGTCCGCGGCCGGCTGCTGCTGGCCGAAGGCCGTACGAAGGAGGCCATCGCCGAACTCGAGGCGGCGGGCGCCGCACTGGAGCCCCGCGGCCGTTTCAACGGCATCTGGGCACCGTGGGCCGGCGACCTCGCCCGCGCCCTGGCCGACGACGACCCGGTGCGCGCGGCACAGCTCGCCACCCGTGCCCGCGTCCACGCGGAACGCTTCGGCACGGACACCGCGATCGGCGAAGCCCTGCGATGCGTCGCGCTCTTCGCGCCTGCGGAGGAGGCCGTGCATCTGTTGGCCGAGGCCGTACGCCGCCTCGAGGCATCGTCGTCCGCGTACGAGCACGCGCTGGCCCGCGTCGAGTACGGAATCGCGATCCGCTCGCCGCGGGAGCTCGCCCGGGCGCAGAAGCTGGCCGTCGCCTGCGGTGCCGAGGCCCTGGCCGCCCGCGCCCAGCAGGTGCGGACGTCGATCCGGTCCTCGGAGTGAGGTAATGTTTGTCCTGCGCAGCCACCCGGAACAACCGGGAGGAAACGCATCGGGACGTAGCGCAGCTTGGTAGCGCACTTGACTGGGGGTCAAGGGGTCGCAGGTTCAAATCCTGTCGTCCCGACTCGTGAGAGTCGCAGGTCAGGGCCGGTTTCGGAGAAATCCGAAACCGGCCCTTGATCATTCTTGGGGACCAGTTGGGGGCCAGTGTCCTTGGCTGGCGTCAGCGGGTGACCACGATCGGGCTCGGCAGGGAGCGTGGCGCGCTTGGGTCCGGCGGGCCTGGAGCGGATCACGGCACGGGCCGTGATCCCCGCCACAGGTGCCCGGGAGCGCCCCGCAGCGCCCGGCTGGTTCCTGGCTCCCGCCCGCAGGGTGTGCTGACCACCGGAGAAGCTGCTGCAGTCGGCCGCTCGGCGGCGGAGACGTCGTAGTTCCGCCCACCGGTACGGCCCGCCCGTCGGCCGGCGGGCAGGCCGTACCGGCCGGAGCCCGGCCCGCCGCTCGAGGTCCGGGCCCCGCTCGTAGGGGTGACGCCGAACCGGGGCACGGGCGTAGGCGGGCGGCCGCTGCTGCTGCGGTCCGGGGAGCCGTTGACCGGCCCGGTGGTGACGGTCAGCCAGGACGGTCGGCTGCTGTGGCGGCACCGGGTCGTGGGCCCGGTGCCCCCGTCCCGGTTGCTGCGGCTGCTGCCGGGGTGGATGGCCCAGGTCGACCGGGCGGGTGGTCCGCTCGTGGTGGACATCGGCTGACGGGGGCCACGAGTACGTGCCGTGGCCTTCAGAGGTTGTCAGGTCCTTGAACTCGATTTCAAGCCCTCCAGCCTCTGATTTTTCTTCAATCCGCAGCTATTTCTGTCAGTTTCCCCTGGAACAGCCCTCAACTAGGATGCCTCGACTTGGATTTGCACCCAGCATTGACGCGTCCATGTCGGGTCTGTACGTTGCGCTAGAAATCGATTTCACCCCCTGCCTGAGCCGGTGGAAGTGGGACTGTCCATGCCCTGGTCAACTCGAACTCTCACCATGTGGTGCGGTCCGCGAGCCGTCGTTCGGTGGCGGCCAGAAGCGGCACGACTTCTTCGGCCTCCCCGGCGACCACTTCTTCGGCTTGACCAACGTGCGCCTGCCACCGCTTCCTCTGCCGGCGCCTACCACCCCTGCCGGATCAGGCCGCACCATCGCCCGCACGTCCTTCCGTGCACCGTCCGGTCAACAGATCAGGAGACGAAATGTCCAGCATCGGAACATTATGGAGAGGGGTGCGCCTTGCCGTCTTCAGCGGCACCCTCGTCACCTTGCTCGCTTTCACCGGCCAACCCGCAGGCGTCGCCGCGCCGGCCGATCCCGGCCCGGTGGGCAACGGCACGATGAACCGAGCCTTCGCCCGGGCGACCTCCGCCTATCAAGTGCCCAGGGATCTGCTCACGGCTGTTGGATACGGGGAGACTCACCTCGACGACCACGAGGGCAAGCCCAGCCACGCGGGTGGCTACGGGGTGATGCATCTGGTCAGCAACCCGAGACGCACCACCCTGGAACTCGCCGCCGAGCTCACGGGTGAACCGGCCCACGCACTCCGCACCGAAAGCGCGGCCAACATCCGTGGCGGGGCCGCCGTCCTGCGTCACTACGCCGACGAGCTGGGGCTCAGCGCCAAGGACCGCCGAGACGTCGGGAAGTGGTACCCGGTGATCGCCCGGTACAGCGGTGCCGAGGACGACCGGACGGCCAGACTCTACGCCGATACGGTGTACGCAATCCTGGCCCAAGGCGTGCTGGCGGAGACGGACGGCGGTGAACGCGTCAGCGTGAAGCGGCAGCATGTGACACCGGCGCTTGGCAGATACGCGAAGGTCCGCCCGCTCGACAACTCCACCGGGAACGCCACCACTCAGCAGCAGGAGAGCACCCTCAGCGCCGACTACCCTCCCGCGCGCTGGGTTCCCGCGAACTCGGCGAACTACTCCAACGGCCGGTCGTCCGCCATCACCAAGGTGGTGGTGCACGTCACCCAGGGTTCGTACGCCGGGACCATCAACTGGTTTCAGAACCCGTCCGCCGGGGTGAGTGCCCATTACGTGGTCCGCTCCTCTGACGGCCAGGTGACCCAGATGGTTCGCGATGGCGACACCGGATTCCACGCAAGGTCCGCCAACGCGTATGCGGTGGGTATCGAGCACGAGGGCTACGTCGACAATCCCTCGTGGTTCACCGACGCCATGTACCGGTCATCGGCGGATCTCACCCGCCACCTGGCGAATCGCTACGGTATCCCCAAGACACGGGCATACATCGTCGGCCATAACGAGGTGCCCGGCAACGATCACACAGACCCGGGGCCGAACTGGAACTGGAACTACTACATGCAGCTGGTCAACAGCGGCAGCAGATTGATGCTCGGTGGTTCGCCGGCGGACTTCAGCGGTGACGGTAAGGACGATGTGGTGACGTTCACCCATGGGTCGTTGGCGGATGCGTATGTGGCGACGTCGACGGGCTCGTCGTTCTCCGGCACGTCGGTGAAGTGGAACGACTTTTTCGGGCTGAACGGTGAGACGCCGCTGAGCGGGGATGTCAACGGCGACGGCAAGGATGACGTCGTCACGTTCACCCACGGCCCGAACAACGATGTGTACGTGGGGCTGTCGAACGGCTCTTCTTTTGGAGGCGGCCAGAAGTGGAACGACTTCTTCTCGTTGAGTGGTGAAGTGCCGGCGACTGGGGACTTCAACGGTGACGGGAAAGACGACATCGTCACCTTCACCCACAACGCGACGGCGGATGTGCACGTGGGGTTGTCGAACGGCTCGTCGTTCAGTGGTGGCCAGAAGTGGCATGACTTCTTCGCCCCTGCGGGGGAATTCCCGGCGGTGGGTGATGTGAACGGTGATGGCAAGGACGACATCATCACATTCACGCAAGGCAGCAGTGCCGATGTGTACGTGGCGTTGTCGACGGGATCGTCGTTCGCTCCGTCGAAGAAGGTGCACGACTTCTTCGCACCGGGGACGGAGCAGCCTCGGGTGGGGGATGTGAACGGTGACGGCAGGGACGACATCGTCACGTTCACGAGTGATGCGAATGCCGATGTGTACGTGGCGTTCTCGGACGGTGCGAGGTTCACGGGCGGGGGCAAGGCCAATGACTACTTCGCGCTCCCCGGCGAGTTCCCATTTGTGGGTGACTACAACGGTGACGGCAAGGACGACATCGTGACGTTCACCCACACCGCTTCCGCGGATGTCTATGTGGGGCTGTCGAACGGCTCGTCGTTCGGTGGCGGTCAGAAGTGGCACGACTACTTCGGCCTCCCCGGCGAAACCACCTTCTAGCGGAGTCCTCCCCCGACTCCAGGCCGTGGGGGCGTCGGCGAGCCTTCGTCGGCGGTCCCACCGCGGAGGAAAGCGGGGTCACGGACAGGCAGTCGGTCCCACCGAACTCGAGCGGACCTGGAGGCTTGTCTGCAGCACCACCGTTTGATGGGGCTTTTCCTTTCCGGAGATACGTTCCAGCAGCAACCCGACGGCTGTTCGGCCCAGATCGTACGACGGCAGATCGACCGTAGACAGTGACGGCCCCACCAGGGACGTCCGGGGCACGCCGCCGAAGGACAGCACCCCGATCCGCGGCGGCTCTCTGTCCGCAACCCGCAGCGCTTCGAGGACACCGACCGCCATGAGGTCGTTCGTCACGAACACCGCGTCCGGCGGCTCCTCGAGTGCCAGCAGGTCGCACATCGCGGTACGGCCGCCATCGGGCTGGAAGTCGGCGTACCGGATGAGGTCCCGCAACTGCGCCTGATCCTGACCCAGTTCACGCAGATGCTCGCCCATGACGACGCGGAATCCGGTGAGACGTTCCTCCGAGACGGCGGCGCCCTCCGGGCCGGTGATGCATGCTATGCGGCGGTAGCCACTGCGCAGCAGATGCGCGGTGGCCTGCTCACCGCCGTGCTGGTTGTCGACCATGACGGCGTCGACCGTCGCCCCCAGTGGCCGGCGGTCGACGGCCACCACGGGCATCTCGGTGAAGCGGGACAGGTCGGTGTGGCTGCGTGAGGCGGCTGCGATGATCACGCCGGCCATCTGCTCGGCGAGAGCGGTGTCGAGGTAGCGGCGCTCCTTATCGACGTTCAAGTCGCTGTTGCAGAGAACGATCGAGAAATTCTTCCTCTGGGCGGCGTCCTCGGCACCTCGCGCCAGAGAATTGAAGTAGGGGTTCTCGATGTCCGGAATGATCAGTCCGATCACGCTGGACCGTTGCATCCGAAGGGCCCGGGCCACCCGGTTCGGTGCGAAGCGCAGCTCGGCCGCGGACCGGAGAACGCGTTCGGCACGCTCGGCGGTGACCCGCCCGCCGTTGAAGACACGGGAGACGGTTGCGGCCGACACCCCGGCGGCCCGTGCCACGTCATTGATTGTCGCCACAGCGGTGGTGAGCCCCTCATTCGGGCGCGGAGGTGGCCGCGCAATATGTGTCGTGCCCAAGAACTGTATGGGCGGAACGTCTTGACAGCGAGGGATGCCGACGAGGGAGGGGCCGTGCTCGCGAGGAGCGCCGGCCAGTTCTATGCCGCTCCGGCTCCGACGGCCCCCGCGGCGGCCGTCACTGTACGGCGCCCGCGCTCTGGAGCATCGCAGGCCGGCTCACGGCACGGTCCATGGCCCGCATCAGGGAGAGCCGTCCGGTAGACCGGCCGACGGGTCGGCGCCGATCAGGAACAGCCGGACGCCGCGGTCCACATCCACGAGTCCGGCGAGCCGCCGGCGGCCGTCCGCCGTGCAGGACGCCGACGGGGGACACGGTCGAGGACGACGTGGTGAAGCGCTCGGCGAGGGCGAGGTGGGTCGGTGACCGAGGTGGTGCTCTCGCGCAGGGCCTCGAAGCCCAGCCACGCGAGGTCGTCGCGCACGGCCAGGGCGGGCAGCTCGCGCAGGTGCCCGGGACGGTGACCGACTCGTCGGGCCGCGTCCCGGGCCGCGGCGCGGCGAGTTCGAACCGCCCGAGCAGGGCCTCGTCCCCGGCCGCGAGGGCGTGACCGTGTGAAGGCCCACGAGAATCTGGCCAGGGAAGGCGGGTGTGCTGGCCCTTGCCGTCGCTCTCGCCGGAACGGCCGTCGGCATCGGCGGGCCCATCGCCTTCGTAGCCCTCGCCGCTCCGATCCTCGCCCAGCGGCTGACCGGGCCCACCCGGGTCCCGATCGCCGCCTCCGCACTGACCGGTGCCGCCCTGATCGCCGCGGCCGACGCGCTGGGACGGGTCGCCGCACCCGTCGAACTGCCCGTCGGTGTCGTCACCAGCGTCCTCGGCGGCCCCTTCCTGCTCGGGTCCTCTTCCGCCCGGACCGTGCCACCGGAAAGGCCTGACCATCCCCATGACCGACGCACCCCGCACGACCGACGCACCCCGCACGACCGACGCACCCGACGACGCGACGCCCGGCATCCAAGTCCGCGCGCTGCACGCCGGATACCCGGGCCGCCCCGTCGTCGAGAACGTCGACCTGACCGTACCGGCCGGTCAGGTCGACGCGATCGTCGGCCCCAACGGCTGTGGAAAGTCGACCCTGTTGCGTACGATCGCACGCCTCGACCGGCCCGATTCCGGCACCGTCCGGATCGGCGGGGACGACATCAGGGAGCTCGGCCGACGCCGGGCCGCCCATCGTGTCGCCCTGCTCCCGCAGTCGCCCCGCGCCCCCGAGGCGGTCACGGTGGCCGGACTCGTCCGCTACGGCCGGCACCCCCAGCAGGGCCTGTTGCGCCAGTGGTCACGCGAGGACGAGAACGCCGTACGCGATGCGCTGGAGGCCACCGGAACCACGGGGCCGGCCGCCGAACGCCCCGACAGGCTGTCCGGCGGTCAGCGCCAGCGCTGCCGGCTCGCCATGGTCCTTGCCCAGCACACCCCCGCCATCCTGCTCGACGAACCGACCAGCGCCCTGGACCTCGGGCATGCCGTGGACGTTCTGGAGTTGGTCCGCGAGGTCGCCGCCGCCGGACGGACCGTCGTCATGGTCCAGCACGACCTCCCTGCCGCCGCCCGCTACGCCGGAGGCGGTGCGGGGGGCGG